>DASYGU010000279.1:0-9924 GCA_035999355.1 Candidatus Limnocylindria bacterium
TGTGGCCGCCCGGGTCGCTGAAACTGGCGGTTCGGATGCCCCACGGTCGATCCATCGGCCCATTCAGCAGTTCGACGCCTCGCTGCTGGAGCGTCGCACACATGGCATCGACGTCATCGACCTCGATGGTGAATTGCATCCGCGATCCGGCGTCGGGCGATGCCACCGCCGCCGGCTCGATGAGGGAGCTCGCGGCGCTGACCCGGAGCAGATTGATGACTGTGTTCCCGAAATTGAACCCGGCCGAGTCGGGGTCCTCGTACATGACTGGCAGCCCAAAGACATCGCGATAGAACCGTCGCGCCGCGTCAAGGTCCTCGACGAAGAGCGTGATCGCGTCGATACCCTTCGGCCAAGCTGCGGCCTCAGTGTCTGGCATCGTTACCTCCGACTCACGGGAACAAGTCGGGATTCGGGTCGATCTCAATGCGGGGCTGGCTCATCGGGCCGCCGAGTGGGTAGTCAAGGATCGGCAGCTGCATGCCGGACAGCTTGAAGGCGCCGACCAGCAGAATCACCACGAGCACGACCGCGGCCAAGAAGCGCATTGCGAGGCAGCCTACTCTCGACCGTCTGCCGGCAACAGGTGCCTTTGGGCTACCCCGGGTGTCCTGCCCCGATCCGTCCTACCATCGTGACCTGATGAACGACTTCCGCAGCACCGCTTCGATCACGATCAACGCTGCACCGGCATCGGTCTGGGAGGCATTGACCACCCCCGCGCTCATGAAGCAGTGGTTCTTCGGGACCGACACGGAGACCGATTGGACCGTCGGCAGCCCGATCGTGCACCGCGGCGAGTACCAGGGCCAGGCGTACGTCGACAAGGGCACGGTCCTTGCGTTCGAGCCGGAGAGGCTCCTCGTTCACACCCACTGGAGCTCGGTGTCAGGCGTTCCGGACCTCCTCGAGAACTACCAGACCGTTTCCTGGGTCCTGACCGAGCGGGACGGCCAGACGGATCTGACCGTCACCGATGACAACATCCGGAGCGAGGAAGCCCGCGTGGCATCGGACCAGGGTTGGGAGACCGCGTTGTCCGCGCTCAAGGAGGTCGTCGAGTCGTGACGGTGGCGCCGGCGAGCGTCATCGACTGGCTCCTCGCCTCTGATCCAGCCATCCGCTGGCAGGTGATGCGGGACCTGACCGACGCGCCCACCGGCGAGATTGCTTCCGAGCGGGCGAAGGTCGCCACGGAGGGCTGGGGCGCCCAGCTGCTGGCCCTTCAGGGCGCCGACGGCTACTGGGGTGGGGGCGCGTACAAGCCCGACTGGACCGGCACCAACGGAACGCTGCAGCTCCTGCGCCGGTTCGGCGTCGACCCGGTGGTCGAGCCGGTGCGCCGCGCGCTCCGTCTCGTGCGGGAGAACGTGCTGTGGGAGTACGACGACCTGCCCTACTTCGAAGGCGAGGTCGAGCCCTGCATCAATGGCCAGGCCGTCGCGGTCGGTGCCTACTTCGGCGAGGACGTGCAGGGGATCGTGGACCGGCTCCTCACCGAGCAGATGGCCGATGGGGGCTGGAACTGCGAGCAGGAGAATGGTTCCACACGCGGATCGTTCGATTCCACGATCAACGTGCTCGAAGGGTTCCTGGAGTACGAGCGTGCCGTCGGTGGAAACCAGGAGGTGGCCGCGGCACGGGTTCGGGGCCAGGAGTACCTCCTCGAGCGTCGACTCTTCCACCGGCTCTCGACCGGCGAGGTGACCGAGCCCAACACCGGCGTCTGGGTCCGTTTCGCATTCCCGACCGGGTGGCACTACGACGTCATGCGCGGGCTGGACCACCTCCGCGATGCAGCCGCCATCCCGGACGACCGCCTGGCGGACGCCATCGCACTGGTCGAGTCCAAGCGAGACGCTGAGGACCGGTGGCCGCGCGAGATCACCTACCACGACCGACTGGATGTCGAAATGGACGAGGGCGAGGACCTCCCCAGCCGATGGATGACGCTCCGCGCCCTCCGCGTCCTGCGCTGGTACCACGGGTCGTGAAACCGACCCCGCGGCGGCGAGTGGTCCAGCTGCTGGCCACCGGGGACCTCGGCGGCGCGCAGGGCAGCGTCACCGATCTCATGCTCCGCCTGGACCCTATCCGGTTCGCCGTGGAGGCCGTGTCGCTGACCGATGGCCCCGCGGTCGACCGAATGCGCGAGCTCGGCCTGCCGGCGATCGTCCTCGACGAGGCCGATGATCAGGCTCTGGTCCGCAGGCTCGCGGTCCACCTCCGCGACCGCGACGGGGACCTCCTCCACGCCCACATGTTCCGCGCCGAGCTGCTCGGAGCTCGCGCAGCGCGGATGGCCGGAACGAAGGCGATAGTGGCAACCGTCCACTCGAGCCGGGTGCGCTCCGAGCCCGAGGTTTCCGCCCTCGCCGCCGAGAACGCATTCTTCGATCGACTGATCGCCCCGTCGGGGGCGATCGCAGCCAAGGTCCACCGCGAAGGCCGAGGAGCGGTGCCGATCACCGTCGTCCCCAATGGCGTGGACCTCGATCGGTTCGGCGCCCATCGGTCCTCCGATGGTCGCAACGAGTTGCGAGCCACGCTCGGCATTCCGGCCGATGCCTTCCTCATCGGAGTCGTGGCTCGGCTCGAGCCCGAGAAGGGGCATCGGTATCTCCTTGCCGCCTGGCCGGAGATTGCGGAGGCTCTGCCCGACGCCTGGCTCGTGCTGGTGGGGGATGGCTCGCTTGGGTCGGTCCTCCGTGCGCAGGCATCCTCCTTGCCGGCGCCGACTGACCAGCACGTGCGCTTCGCCGGGGGACGGACCGATGTGGTGGCGATGACGCAGGCCCTCGATCTCGCGGTCCTCCCCTCGCTCCGCGAGGCGCAGGGCATCGCATTGCTGGAAGCGATGGCCGCACGCGTGCCGGTCGTTGCCTCGCGCGTGGGCGGCATTCCCGAGACGATCCGCGATGAGGTGGATGGTCTCCTCGTTCCGCCGGCCGACCACGACGCCCTGGCTGCGGCCGTCATCCGACTGTCACGAGACCTCGTCATGCGGCGCGACCTGTCCGCGGCAGGACGGCGGCGGGTGGAGGATCGATTCAACGTGATCGAATCGGTCCGGCGGATTGAAGCGATCTACCTCGAGGAGCTGACACGCGCGGCTCCTCTTCCGGATGCCGCACGCGAGGCTGCCGATGGCTGACCAGCCGCCGCCGATCCGGGTCGGCTCGATCGTCATTCGGGTAGACGACCTCGAGCGGCAGAAGGCCTTCTGGATGGCCGCCCTGGATTACGTCCCGCGTGAGGGCGACGACGACACGTTCGCCCTCATCCGACCGCGGGACGGCAACGGCCCGAACGTGTCGCTGGACAGGTGGCCCGCCCCGCTCCAGGTTCCGCCCAAGATCCACCTCGACCTGTACGCCCAGGACCAGGCGGCGGAGGTCCAGCGGCTCATCGGCCTCGGCGCCACCGAGGTGGACTGGCCACGGATGCCTGCCGACGCCGACTTCGTCATCCTCGCCGACCCGGAAGGCAACCGTTTCTGCGTGATCGACGTCCACTGGGAGCCACCGACCGAGGACGCCTGACCCGCTGGATCGTGGTGAACATCTGGTCGAAATGGTTGACCGTGGAAGGCCGGAACGGATAGGGTTCCCGGCGCTGGGGGGAACCAGGGGGTTCAGGAGGGGCACAAATTTGGGCACTCGTATGGCACGAAGCGTCCTGCTCGCAGGCGCGCTATCCGTTCTTATCACGGCTCCCGCATGGGCAGCCGATATCCTGATCTACGGACCGGCCGACGCGACCGAGAGTGGCGTGGCCACCACCGGTGGACACACGGTCACCATCGCGGATGCGACAGCCTGGGCGGCCATGACCACCGGCGACTTCGCGGCCTTTGACGCGATCGTGATCGGGGACTCGGGTTGTACCGTCGGTGCGTCTCCGAATCTGGACGTGGCCACCTCCAACCGGACCACCTGGGCCTCCGCGGTCACTGGTCCGATCGTTGCGCTGACCTGGGATCCGGGCGCGCATGGCGACGGCGCGGGACCGAACCAGACCGATGAGCTGACGCTCAATGCCATCAACTATGCGGCCAGCGGAACGAGCACCGGCCTGTACTTCGCGCTCGGCTGCTATTACCTGGACAACGCGCTCACCGCGGTGACGCTCCTCGACCCATTTGGCACCTTCACGGTGAATGACCAGTCGGCCGACACGATCACGATCCTGGACCCTGCCCATCCGACGATGACCGGGCTCACCGAGGCTGGCCTCTCGAACTGGGGCAGCTCGACGCACGCCCAGTTCCTCGCATTCCCGGCGGGCTTCCAGGCCATCGCCAACAGCGACAACGGATCCCTGGTCCTCCCTGTGATCGTGACCCGGGCAGCCGCGCCGGTTGCACCAACCCCGACGCCCGGCCCGCTGCCGGACGCCGCCGCGACGCAGACATCGTCCGGATTCCTGGCCCCGTTGCTGGGCCTGCTGCTGCTGGTTGCAGCCGCGGTATCGATCGGTTTGCAAGTTCGTCGCCGAGGCGACTTCCGCCGGGACTGAGGGGGGACCGTCTCAGCCACGAGGCCGGACTCACGTGCTGAGCCCGGCAACTCGGCTTTTCCGACCACAATTCAGTGCCGCCCGCCTGCATCGCTTGACAGCCCTCGGCGGAGGGAGTATCTATAACCCACACCTTCTAGAACAGGACGGTTATAGATGCAAGCGGAACAGCTCGACTCGGTCTTCAATGCGCTGGCGGACCCCACCCGGCGGGCCATCCTGGCCCGGCTGACGGAAGGGGATGCCAACGTGGCGGAGCTGGCGGCCCCGTTCCGCATGTCCCAGCCAGCCGTCTCGCGTCACCTGAAGGTGCTCGAGCAGGCCGGTCTCATCTCCCGACATCGGCGAGCCACTGCCCGGTTGAGCCATCTCGAGGCGGAGCCGCTTCGCGAGGCCACGACCTGGCTCGCCGACTACCGGGAGTACTGGACCGAGAGCTACGAACGGCTCGACGAGCTGCTCGAGCGCCTGCAACGCGAGCGATCCAAGCGACAGTCTGCCAAGCCAAAAAGGAGCTGACCATGTCCACCACCACGTTCAACGTTCCCGAGGGCCTGCCCTTCGTGGACATCACCCGCGAGTTCGACGCCCCGGTCGACCTCATTCACCGCGCGTACACCGACCCGGAGCTCGTCCCGCAATGGCTCGGCCCGAAGGGCTATGCCATGGACCTCGAGAAGTGGGAGGCCTGGGACGGCGGCTCGTGGCGCTACGTGCAGACCGATCCCGACGGCGGGAAATGGGGGTTCCACGGCGTCTTCCACGGCGCGCAGACGCCGGACCAGATGATCCAGACGTTCGAGTTCGAGGGTGTCCCCGGCCACGTGTCGTTCTCCGAGCTGAAGCTCGAGGATCTGGGGAACGGCCGATCGGTTGCCAGGACGCACGTCATCTTCATGTCGCTCGAGGACCGCGACGGCATGGTCCAAAGCGGAATGGAGTTCGGCGTGGTCCAGGGATACGAGCGCCTCGACGAGCTCGTGGGCACCCTCGCCCCGGTCGCCTCATGACCAGCCCGCTGGAGTACAGGCTCGAGGTCGTGGTCGTGCCGGTCAGCGACGTCGATCGGGCCAAGGCCTTCTACGCCGACCAGGTGGGGTTCCATGTCGACGTCGACCAGAAGAACAGTGACCTGCGGATCGTCCAGATGACGCCCAATGGGTCGGCCTGCTCGGTGACCATCGGGATCGGCGTGGCGGACATGCCGCCCGGTGCGGTGAAGGGTCTGCAGCTGGTCGTCCAGGACATCGACGCGGCTCGGGCCGACCTCGCTTCGCGGGGCGTGGAGGTCACGCCGGTCCGCCACCACGACGGAACCGGCTGGGCCGATGGGCCCGGCGGTGACTGGAACTCGTTCGTCTTCTTCAATGACCCCGACGGCAATGCCTGGACCGTCCAGCAGAGCCCGGGCTGGAAGGAAGCCGTTGCCGATGGAGCCGAGGATGGCGCCTAAACCCGGTGGGGCGGCCAAGGTGGATGCCTACCTGGCCGCTCTCCCCGCCGAACAGGCCGAGGTCCTCCAGGACCTGCGCGAGACGATCCTGGCCGTCGTCCCCAACCCCGAGGAGGCGATCAGCTACGCCATCCCCGGCGTGAAGTACAAGGGCAAGGGCCTCGTCTGGTACGCGGCGTTCAAGGCCCACTGCTCGTTCTTCCCGGGCGCCAAGGTGGAGCACTACACGGCCGAGCTGGACGGTTACAAGATCCACAAGGGCACGGTCCAGTTCACGCCCGACCACCCACTACCCGCTGACCTCGTCCAGCGCATGGTTCGCCATGGGATGACCGAGATCGACGCGCGGGTCGAGGCCAAGATCGCCACCCGGGCCGAGGCCCGGGCGGAAGCGGAGGCCGCCGGAAAGCGAAAACGCCGGAGCTAGTGGAGTCGCCGCTCCTCGTATCCGTGGGCACCGACCAGCGGAACGAAGACCACCGGCTCCATCGGCTGCTGGGTCCAGTCATCGCCCGTGCGCTCGACCAGGGTCAGCCACTGGCCCTCCCGTTCGCCGATCGGGATCACGAGCCGCCCGCCATCGGGTGACAGCTGCTCGCGCAGCGGGTCGGGGACCGATGGCCCCGCGGCGGTGACCAGGATCGCGTCGTAGGGCGCGCCCGCCGGCCACCCTCGCGTGCCGTCGCCAATCTCGGTCAGAACCTGGTCATACCCGGCGGACGCGAGGTTCTCGGCCGCCTGCGCGCTGAGTTTCGGATCACGCTCGACGGAGACTACGGACGCGCCGAGCTCGGCCAGGACCGCGGCCTGGTATCCACTCCCGGTCCCTACCTCCAGCACGTGCGCGCGGCGCCAGCCGCGCGGCGGACGGGCGAGCTGGGTCATGAGCGCAACCACGAACGGCTGGGAGATGGTCTGGCCGCCGGCAATGGGCAGGGCGCGATCGTCATAGGCGTACTCCGAGTCCACGAACTGGTGGCGCGGCACGCCGCGCATGGCGGCCAGCACCTCGGGATCACGGATCCCGCGATTCTCGAGCTGGGTCTGGACCATCCACTCGCGGGCCTCATCGGGCGAGACCGATCGCGGGGTGCTCCGCCGGCGGAACCAGGGCATCGTGCGCGGCCATTCTGCGCCGCGCGGAACGTGCGCCGGCGGTCAGGACTGGGCGGGAGCTGTCGCCTTCTTGCGCGGCGTCGAGGGCTGGCCGTTCGAGCTGCCCGCGTCGGCGTCCTCGGCCTCGGCGATGTCGCCCGGTACGGTCTCGTATGCGCCCAGGGTCGCCGCGTCCATCAGCTCATTGAAGAGGCGGTCGGCGCGGGTGCGGAGCAGGCGGCGCGTGGCGCGGCCACTGCGCGGGGCGAGCAGAACGCCCACCACCAGGCCCACGAAGAAGAATCGAATCGCGATCTTTACGCGGCTGAACATGAGGTCACCCCTCGGTCAAGTCGGAGGCGGAGCATACCATCGGCCCGATGGCGACCATAATGGCCCCCCGGTTGGCCGACGTCGTCGCGCCCGACGTCCGTCGTCGCCCCGGGTAGGGAGGAACCTGATGCACCGTCCACTTGCGCTCGTAGCCGCATTAGCGCTGGCGGCGTGCTCCCCATCAGCCTCCGGCCCGTCAGCCGATGGTGCGGCGAGCGCGAGCGCGGTGGCCAGCCAGGTCGCGGAGGCGGCCGGCACCATCACCATCGTCGAGGGCATGGCCGTCGACGGGCCCGGGCTCACCATCCCGGAAGCCCTGAACTCTGGCGAGGCGGATCCATTGCTGGTCAACGGCATCCTGCTCCAGGACGCCGAGGGCACGATTTGGCTCTGCCAGTCGCTGTCGGACTCGTCGCCGCGCGCGTGCGCCGGCGCCTTTCTCGCGGTCGAGGACTTCCCGGAAGGCGTCGGCGACCTCGACCCCGCGAACGCGGACGTGACCGGACTCCAGGAAGAGGATGGCGTGGTCTGGCTCGAGGATCACCAGCTGTACGGGACCGTCAGCCCCTCAAACTGATTTAGGGGCTGGAGCTCGCGTCCGCGCTCCCGCTCTCGGAGGGGCTGCCGCCGGCCGACGGCTCCGCACTCGCGTCAGCGCTGCCACTCGGCGCCGGGCCGACCGAAGGCACCGGCGATGGCGGAGGAAACAGGATGGTGGGCACGTTCAGCACGTCCAGGACGAACATCCCGATGAAGATCGCGATCACGACCACGACCCAGCCGCGTGCCAGCCAGTCGTTCCGAGGCGGCAGCGCGCCCCGGTAGCCGGCATCGGACGGTTTGAGGGTGCTCACAAGCGCGGAAGCCTAGCCGATTCCCACGCGCCGCTGCGTCAGGCGGCGTTGCGCATGGAGGGGATGAGCAGCCCCACGAGTCCGGCGGCCACCGCCACCGCGCCGCCCAGCATCAGGGTCTCGCCCGCCCCGATGATCCCGGCCACGATCCCGGACACCGCCATGGCCGTGGCCATGACCCCGAACACGAGCGCCTGGCGAGAGGTCACGACCCGGGCGAACAGGGCCTGCGGCGTGCGCTCCTGGAACAGGGTGATGTTCGGGATGACGAAGGCCATGTTCGTGACCCCGATCAGGAAGAACAGGCCAATCGCGATGACCGGATCGGTCACCTGGCCGACCACGATGAAGGTGAGGCCCATGCCGATGAAGCCCGCGATGGCCATCGGTCCCTTCCTGACCCCGCCCAGCAGCCCGCCGATGACGAGGCCGCCCACGATGCTGCCCAGGCCGATGGCGGTCATCAGCAGGGCGTAGTTCTCGATGAACGGAATCGTGGACTGGTCCAGCACGGTCTGGGCGTACAGGAGCGAGCAGGTGACCTCGGTCCCGACCGCGACCTGGGCCATGGTGCTGACCAGGGTGTTCGCCCGCAGCTCGGCCTGGTGGGCGAGGAACGAGATGCCCTCCCGGACGTCGCGCCACAGCTGACGGAAGCCCAGCCGGCTCGCGACCCGCTCGGAGCGGGCCACGTGCATGAGTGCGAGGAGCGCGGCGGAGATGAGGTACGTCCCCGAATCGAGGACGAACGCGGCGCCGATGATGCTTGCCAGGGCCGTGACCATGAGCCCGGCCAGCGGGTAGCCCACCAGGTCGGCCAGGGTCTCGGTCACGCTGGTGGCGCTGTTGGCGGCCATCAGGTCCTCGCCCTCCACGATCTGCGGGATGAGCGCGTCCTTGGACGGGCGGAACAGGAGCCCCACGGTCGCCACCGAGAAGGCGACGACGTACACGAGCCGGATGTCGACGTTGAACGCGAGCGGGATGGTCAGGACCAGCGCGGCGCGGATGAGATCCGCGGCGATCATCGTCCGTCGTCGATCCCATCGGTCGGCCAGGGCCCCGGCCCACGGGCCAAAGATCACGTTCGGGATGGCGATCGAGGCCATCGTGAAGCCCACGTCCAGGGCTGTGCCCCGGGTGGCGACCAGGAAGCCGAGCGCAACCTGGTTGATCCGGTCGCCCATCAGGCTGACCAGCTGCCCGCTCCAGAGCAGGGCGTAGTTGCGGTTGGTGGCCAGGCGGAGATACGGGGACTGCCGCTCCTCCTCTTCCTCGCCGCCAACCCCTATCCCCGCTCCCGGCAGGACGGGGACCGGCTCGGCAGGGAGAGCGATGGCATTCGCGTAGGCCACTCCCAGCTGGAACTCGCCGGCCGGCATCGGTCGCGCCGGGCTGGAGCCCAGCGCCGCCGACGCGCGCGAGGCCACCGGCCGGGTCATGGCCGCGGAGATGGCCCACACGATGCCCATCCACAGCAGGACGTCGCCCACGCTGACCACGTCGCGGAGGACCGGGATGGGGATGGGCAGGACGTCGCCGAACATCCCGCCCTGGCGGACGAACTCGGCAGTGGAGTTGGCGATGAGGAGGACGTGATACGGGTCGCCCACCAGGTCGGCGGCGGTCAGCCCGGCGGCGAGCAGCGAGCCCTCGAAGACCGGCATCTTC
>DASYGU010000284.1:0-1506 GCA_035999355.1 Candidatus Limnocylindria bacterium
CGGTAGAACGCGTTGAGGATGGGGGAGGTGACCAGCTCCTGGAAGGTCAGGCCGACCACCCGGGTCAGCGGATGGAGCGGCCAGGCCAGGATGCCGGTCTCATGCTTTGCCTCGCGCGAGGCATCCACCAGCGCCGCGATCTGCCCGACCGTGGCCTCCGGGTCGAGTGCCGAGTCGTCCACGAACACGCCCAGCTCCTCCTCGATCACCCCGAGCAGCTCGATGCGGTGGAGCGAATCCATGTTCAGGTCGGACGACAGGCGTGCCGTGGGCTGGATGGCCTCCGGGCTGAGCTCGATGATGGCGGCCACCAGGCCGATGACCGTGCCCAGGGTGCCGACGACCGCCGGGACGACAGCCGCCTCCACCGGGGCGACCGACGCGGACGACTGGGCGGCCGCGGCCGCATCGGCCTCCAGCCGGGCGATGACCTCCCGCTTCTTGACCTTCAGGGTGTGGGTCCGTGGGAAGTCCTCGTCGGGCCAGACGGAATGCGCGCGGATCTGCTGGTGGGCGCCGACGACCTGGTTGGCGTCCTTCACGATGGCCTCGGCCTGGTCGGCATCGTCGAGAAGGAGGACGGCGTGGATCTTGAGGTCCGGGCCGACCGGGAAGCCGACCACGGTCGCGTCGCGCACGCGCTCGTCCTTGTCCAGGACCGCCTCGATATCCTCGGGATAGACCTTGGTGCCGTCCGGCATGGCGAGCATGTCCTTCTTCCGGCCGCGGAGGGTGAGAAACCCATCGGCGCTGATCTCGCCGATGTCGCCGGTGTGGTACCAGCCGTCGGGCTCGAGGACCTCGGCCGTCCGCTCGGGGTCCTCCCAGTAGCCGGCGAACACACCGGGGCTGCGGACCATGACCTCGCCGTCCTCGGCGATCCGCATCTCGACCCCGCCCACCGCCTGGCCCACCGTGCCCAGCCGGTTGTTCTCCTTGCGCGTGAAGCTGACCAGCGGCCCCAGCTCGGTGGCGCCGTAGCCCTGGAGGACGTTGATCCCCATCTCCTCCCAGCGCGCGGCCAGCTCCGGATCGAGCGCCGACCCCCCGACCCCGACCGTGTGCAGCCGCCCGCCGAAGCTGGACAGCACCGGCCGGAAGAGGAGCCGCTGGACGAAGCGCGGCGCGTTCGCGGCCCAGCGGTGGAGCTTCTCGAAGGTCGCCCGTTTGCCGCCCTGGTCCACCTTGCGCTCGATCGCGTTGTCCAGCAGCTTCAGGCCCTGCGGGACGATGAGCAGGATGCTGACCTTGAAGTCCTTGAACGTCCGGAGCAGGACCGACGGCTGGCGACTGACCGGATAGACGACGCTGGCGCCCGCGTGGAGGGGCACG
Source organism: Candidatus Limnocylindria bacterium (assembly GCA_035999355.1). Classification (GTDB taxonomy): domain Bacteria; phylum Chloroflexota; class Limnocylindria; order QHBO01; family QHBO01; genus DASTEQ01. The sequence continues at coordinate 1,333 of DASYGU010000284.1, forward strand.
AGGAACCCCGGCGACTGCTCGAAGATGTGGGACAGGGGCAGGACCGAGAGCATTCGCTCGTTGGGACCGATGGGGAAGACCTTGGGCAGCTCGCGCGCGTTGGAGGACAGGTTGCGGTGGGTCAGCATCGCGCCCTTTGGCTCACCGGTCGTGCCCGAGGTGAACAGCACTTCG
>DASYGU010000304.1:0-5789 GCA_035999355.1 Candidatus Limnocylindria bacterium
CCATACCAGGTGATCTCCACGGGTCCGGGATGCTACCGCAGAACGGTCCCCGGAAAAGCACGAGCGCCGGTGCCCGCCCAATGACACCGGCGCCCGAAGGAGGGAGGGTGGAGGAGAAATCCCGAAGGATTTCTGACTCGCACGATCACAGTAGGTTCGCTCCGTAAAGGGACAACCCCCGCATTTGTGAAGAAACCTGAACCTTTGCCCCACAATGCCTGACCGATGAGCCCACGCCTTCGACGGATCGTCGCCGTCGTCACCCTGCTCCTCGCCCTCGTCCTGGTGGCGGTGCTGACCCTGCGCGCCCTCGGCGTCCCGATCGCGCTCGGGCCGGAGACGGCGACGCCCATGCCGACGCCAGGCGCGTCGGCGGAGCCGAGCACCGAGGCGACACCGTCGCTCGACGAGGCACTGGCCGCCATCGAGGCCGATACCGCAGACATCCGTGACCTGCCGGCGGCGGACATCGGGCCACCGGAGTTCGTGACCCGTGACGAGCTCGAGCGCCGCCTGGCCGAGCAGTTCGCGGAGGACTACCCCGCGGAGCAGCAGGCAGTGGACAACGCGCTGTACCACGCCCTGGGGATCCTTGCCCCCGACCAGGACTACGCCGCCCTCCAGCTCCAGCTCCTGTCCAGCCAGGTCATCGGCTACTACGACGACGCCATCCAGTCCATGGTCATCGTAGGCGACGCGGGCCTGACGCCGGAGGCGGAAGTCACGTACTCCCACGAGTACACCCACGCCCTCCAGGACGCGGCATTCGGGATGGACTCCCTGGACCTGGACAACGTCGACGACAACGACGCGTCATACGCGGCCCTCGCCCTGGTCGAGGGTGATGCGACCACCACCATGGTCCTGTGGGCCATCCAGAACCTCACCCCCGAAGAGATCCTGGACATCAGCCAGACGCCGGTCCCCGATACGAGCGGCGTGCCCGCCTGGATGGTCAGCCAGCTCGAGTTTCCGTATCTCGCCGGCTCCGAGTTCACCTCGCAGCTGTACGCGAGCGGCGGATTCAGCGCGGTGGACGAGGCGTGGGCTGATCCGCCGGTCTCGACCGAGCAGGTCCTCCACTTCCGGGCCTATCTCGACAACGAGGAGCCCGTCGAGGTCATCGGCAGCCCCCCGGCCGGCGCCCACGTGGAGCAGGTCCTGGAGTCCACCTTCGGCGAGGCGATGATCAGCATCTGGCTCGCGGCCCTGGGCGTGGACCAGGTGGACGCCGATGCCGCGGCGGAGGGCTGGGGCGGCGACGCGATCTCAGTCCTCACCTCGGCCGACGGTGCGGACGTGGGGGTCGAGCTGACCATCGCCTTCGACACTCCGGCCGACGCCGACCAGTTCGAGGCGGCCTATGCCGATGCGACCGGCCGGCTGACCGGATACAGCAGCCTCTTCCGGTCGCGCGAGACCGAGGTGATCGTCCAGCAGGGCACCACGGAGCAGCTGTTCATCGGCACCGGCCAGCTCACGAACTAGGAGCCACGACCGCCGCGTCTACATCGTGTCCGGAGCGGAGACCCCGATCAGGGCCAGGCTGTTGGCCAGCACCTGGCGGGTGGTCCGGACCAACCCGACCCGCGCGGTGCTGAGCGCCACGTCATCGGTCAAGACCCGGCAGTCGCGGTAGAACTGGCTGAACAGGTTCGCGACCTCCATCGCGTAGCGCGGCAGCTCGTGGGTCTCGCGCCGATCGGCGGAGTCGGCGACGGCCTCCGGCAGGCGCATGAGGTGCCGGATGAGCGTCTGCTCGGCGGGGTGGACGAGGAGCACGGTTGCGTCGCCCGGATCGGCGTCCAGGGCGTCCGCCGCCGGCTGGCGGAGGATCGACGAGCAGCGGGCGTGGGCGTATTGGACGTAGTAGACCGGGTTCTCGTTCGTCTGCTGACGGGCGAGGTCCATGTCGAACTCGAGGTGCTGGTTCGCCGAGCGGAGGGTGAACAGGAAGCGGGTGGCATCGGCCCCCACCTCGTCCACCAGCTCGTCGAGGGTCACGTAGCTCCCCTCGCGCTTGCTCATCGCCGCGCCACCGGCCAGGGACACGTGCTGGTAGATGATGAACTCGACCGCGTCCGGATCGTGGCCGAGCCCTGCGGCGGCGCCCTTCCAGCGCTTGATCGTCCCGTGGTGGTCCGGGCCGAGGACGTAGATCAGGCGATTCGCCCCCCGCTCGAACTTGTCGAGCAGGTACGCGACGTCGGCCGCGAAGTACGTTGGCTGGCCGTTGGAACGGATCAGGACGCGGTCTTTGTCATCGCCGAAGGTCGTCGACCGGAACCATGTGGCCCCCTCGTCCTCGTACACGTGGCCGGCGGTGCGGAGCTGCTCGATGGCCGCGGTCACCTCCCCCGACTCGTGGAGCTCGCGCTCGGACCGGTACACGTCGATCCGCATCCGGAGCCGGGCGATCGTCTTCTTGATGTCGTCGTACGCCCGGTTCCAGGCCCACTCGCCGATCGCCTCCAGCGGGTTCAACGAGGCGACGACCTCGTCCGGCACCGCGGCCGCCAGCTCGCCGATGTACGCGCCGCGATAGCCGGCCTCGCCCGACTGCCCGGTCCGCGCGAGATAGACCGATTGGCCGAAGTCGCGGACCTGGCTGCCGTAGTCGTTCACGTAGTACTCGCGCGTCACATCCGCTCCGGTGGCCTCGAGGAGGTTGGCCAGCGCGTCGCCGATGAATCCACCCCGCCCATTGCCGATGTGGAGCGGCCCCGTTGGGTTGGCGCTGATGTACTCGACGTTGAACCGCTGGCCGGCCATGCCGTCGGTGCGCCCCCAGTTCGCGCCGGCGGCCAGGATCGCAGGCACCTGGCCCGCCACCCACGCCGGGTCGAGCCGCCAGTTGATGAAGCCGGGCGGCAGGACGGTGGTCTCGCCCACGCTGGCGGGTAGCTCGAGATGGCGGACGAGGACGTCCGCGATGGCCATTGGCGCGGAACGGGCGAGCGGTGCCAGCTGCATCGCCGCGTTGGTCGCGTAGTCGCCGTGCTCGGCGTGGGCGGGACGCTGGACGGTGGGCTCGGGGAGCGCCTGGTCGGGGGGCAGGGCCAGCTCGCCGGCGGCCACGGCCCGGTCGCGCGCGGCCACGATCGCGGCCTGGAGCTCGGCGCGCACGGTCACGCCTCCACCTCGGGAGCCTTCCCCAGCCGGTGGCGGGCTGTCGCCGCATGCCACGCGACGCCGGTCGCAGGCGGTGCGCGGACCGGGATCGGCTGGGTCTCCGGCCGCGCGACAGGGATCTCGACCGGCGGAGCGGTCGTCGGTCGGGTCGCCCAGTCGACGGCCTGACCGATCGGTTGTCGCGTCGCGACGAGCAGCCACTCGGCGAACAGCCCGACGCCGAGGCTCAGGCTGACCCAGGCCGGCGCAAGGATCCGGCCGCCGTCGAACCACACCGGGTGGATGACCCAGGCCACCGGGACGACGACGAGCCCACTGAGGAAGACGGCGGCGGTCCACGACCGGTTGAGCGCGAGCCCGGCGATGCCGGCGGCCACGGTTGCCAGGAGAAGCGGCTGCTCGACGAGCGTGGGCAGGAGGCGCTGGGGAACGGCCCACTGGAGCACGCGGATGGTGTACCCGACCGGATCCTCGATATCGGGCAGCGCGAAATGCCGGGTGGGCATTTCCTGCAGGACGTCCACCACGCCGGGAAAGCCGAGCAGGCCCTGGGCAAGCACGACGGCCGCCGCCGGGACCAGCGCGGCCGCGGTCGCGACGCCGAACCGCCGCCACACCGGCTCGCGGGCAACGAAGGCGGCACCGGCGCATACGGCCGGGACCAGCGGCGCGAGCGAGCTCGTTGGCCTGGTGAGTCCGAGCGCCAACACCGCCAGCCCGATGACGGCGAGCCACGCCCACCGCCCGGTCCGAGCGTGGAAGGCCACCGCCAGGAGCGTCGCCGCCCACAAGGTCATCGCCAGCCCGTCGGTTGCGAGGAACACGAGCCACTGCGTGAAATGGACCTGGAGGAGCGCGGCGAGGCTGGCGAACCCGGCGGCTCGCCAGCCGAACAGAAGCCCGAACCCGAGCGCGGTCGTCATGACGAAGCCGATGGTCACCGCCGCACTCACCGTCATCGGTGCTCGCTCGCCGACCACCGGATAGGCTGCGGCGACGAGGAGCGGGTAGAGCGGGCGCATCTGGTAGAGGTCCATCCAGCGGCCGTCGGCGGGGGTGCTCCACGTCTCACCGATCGTCTCGGCCACGACGGTACGCTCGCGCTCGGTGGCGTAGCGGGCAAAGATCTGCCAGCTGACCGCATCGGCCTCCTCGCGGTCGAGGCCCGCGTACTCGAGGGCGTGGGTGTGGTAGATCAGCGAGTCGAAGTTCGCCCGGGGCTCGGTCTGGAACCAGACGAGGAGCCAGCCGGCGACACCAATGAGCAGAGCGGCAGGCAGGGCACGACGCAGCGTCATTGGTCCCGTGCCAGCCGGAGCTCGAGCGCCTGGTCGGGAGAAAGGCCGGGGAGGGGCAGGGCGTCGGCGACGACTTCGAGCAGGGCAGCCGTGGGGGCAAGACCGATGAGCTCGGCGTGGTCGATGTCGGTTCCGGCGTGGCGGGCGAGACGGCGGACCTCCGCCACGACGGTCGGGATCCCGGTCCGCTCCCAGTCGGCGAGGTTCATGCTGACCTGGGCCAGCTGGCGTCCATCTCGGACGGCGACGAGCACGCCCATGGCCTGGACGGCAGGGAGGCCACCAGACGACTCCCGGATCGTTTCGGCGATGTGCTGGGCGATCTCGACGTCGTCGGTGGCGAGGTTCAGGTTGAAAGCGATGAGGGGCTTGCGGGCGCCGACCGCGACCGCGCCGCCGCGCGGATGGAGGCGGGCTGGGCCGTAGTCCGGAGCGCGGTCCGGGTTCGTCCCGATCTCCTCGCGGAGGGTCTCGTACTGCCCCCGTCGGATGTCGGCCAGACGCCGACGCTCTGGTCGTCGCGCCGCTTCGCCGTACAGGTAGACCGGGAGATCGAAGACCTTGGCGACCTGCTCCCCGAAACGCCGGGCGAGGTCGACGCACTCGTCCATCCGCGTTTCGCCGAGGGGCACGAAGGGAATGACGTCCACGGCGCCGATCCGCGGATGGGCTCCCGTCTGCTGCTCCATGTCGATCAGCTCGAGGGCCCGCCCGACCGCCGCCATGGCCGCCCGGGCGACCGGCTCCGGTCGCCCGGCGAAGGTCACGACGCTCCGGTTGTGGGACTCGTCCCGGCTGACGTCGAGCAGGCTGACACCGTCAATCTGCCGGATCGCCCGGGTGATCTCGTCGATGACCTCTTGACGGCGACCTTCGCTGAAGTTCGGGACGCACTCGATCAGGCTTGCCATGGACCGAAATCCGATGCCGCCGCCTGACGTGGATCGTCCCGTCCAATGGTGTCCGGGTTCGTCCCGCGCGCCCGCGCGAGGCGCTCGGTCAGCAGCTGGAGCGGAGTCACGACCCCAAGGATGGCAGCAGTGAGCCGGTCGAGTTGTCGATCGAGCGCAACAGGAACCACGGGTGTCGGGCCGGCTGCGGCGGCACGGTCGGTCGCGGCGATCGTGACCGTGGGCATGCCCAGGATCGAGGCGGATCTCAGGACGGTGGCCGCTCGCTCCGTGAGGTCGGTGCCGCGGTCCTCCCCGTCGGCGAGGACGAGAACGAGGCCGGTGCGCTCGTTGGCTGCGGCCCAGTGGCCGTGGCGGACCGTCTCGAGCTCATGTCCGGCCGTCGGCAGGTGCACGCCCTCCTCGACCTTCAGGGCCAGTTCCCGGGCGGCCGCCCAGTCTGCGCCGG
>DASYGU010000020.1:0-1975 GCA_035999355.1 Candidatus Limnocylindria bacterium
GACGAAATTAGGAGCGAGGCCCAGCGCCTGGCGCGCCTCGTCGCCGATACCGCGGTGCGTCTTTGACTTGCCCACCCGGCAGGCCGAACTCGAGGCGCTGACCACCCAGTCGTCGGACCCCAACCTGTGGGACGACCCGGCCCGGGCGCAGACAATCCTGCGGCGGGCCGATGAGCTCCGCGACGAGATCGCCTTCTGGACCGATCTCGAGCGGCAGGCGACGGATCTCGCCGACCTGACCGAGCTCGCCGAGGCCGAGCCGGACGGGGGCGAAACCATGCGCGCCGATCTCCAGGCATCGCTCTCCGCGCTGCAGGCCAGCTGGGCGAAGGCCGAGCACCGGCTGCTGCTGGGTGGGCCGTACGACGAGCGGCCCGCGATCATCTCGATCTACGCGGGCGCGGGCGGCACCGAGAGCCAGGACTGGGCCGAGATGCTGCTCCGGATGTACCTGCGCTGGGCCGAGCGCCAGCGGTTCAAGACCGAGATCCTTGACCAGAGCGAGGGCGAAGAGGCGGGCCTCAAGAGCGCCACGGCGACCATCGACGGCCGGTGGGCCTACGGGCGGCTGCGGAGTGAGCGGGGGGTCCATCGGCTGGTCCGGATCAGTCCGTTCGACTCCCAAAAGCGCCGCCACACCTCGTTCGCGCTGGTCGAGGTCATGCCCGAAGTGCCAGCCGATGCCGAGATCGAGATCCGCGACGACGACCTGAAGATCGACACCTATCGGTCCAGTGGTGCGGGCGGGCAGCACGTGAACAAGACCGATTCCGCGGTGCGCATCACGCACCTCCCGACCGGGATCGTGGTGACCTGCCAGAACGAGCGGAGCCAGATGCAGAACAAGGAGCGCGCGATGGCCGTCCTGCGGGCCAAGCTCGTCGAGCGGGCCGAGGAGGAGCGTGAGGCGGAGCTTGCCAAGCTCCGCGGCGTGCACGTGGAGCCGGGCTGGGGTAACCAGATTCGGAGCTACGTCCTCCAGCCATACACCATGGTCAAGGACCTGCGAACCGGGGTCGAGACCTCGGACCCGACCGCCGTCCTTGACGGCGACCTCGACCCGTTCATCGAGGGCTACCTGCGGGGGCAGATCGGAACCGATGGAAACGGGGCCGCGTGACCAGGACTGTCGCCACCCCTGACGAGCCGATCATCCGGATGGTGGACGTGGCGGTCACCTATCCGAACGGCAAGACGGCGCTGACCAACGTCGACCTCGAGGTCGCGCGGGGGGACTTCATCTTCCTCGTCGGCCCGTCCGGCGCAGGCAAGTCGACGATGATCCGGCTCCTCGTCCGGGAGCAGGTCGCGACCAAGGGCCGGGTGTACCTCGCCGGCCGCGACCTCGCCCGGGTGAGCCGGGCCCAGGTCCACCGCCTGCGCCGCCGGATCGGTGTCGTGTTCCAGGACTTCCGCCTCCTGCCGAACAAGACCGTCCGCGAGAACGTGGCGTTCGCGCTGGAGGTGACCGGCGCGCCGCTTGCCGAGATCCGGCACCGCGTGCCGCGGCTGCTCTCACTGGTTGGTCTCGAGGACCAGTCGGAGCAGCTCCCGACCCAGCTGTCGGGCGGCGAGCAGCAGCGGTGCGCGATCGCGCGGGCTCTCGTCCACGACCCTGCGATCCTCATCGCCGACGAGCCGACCGGCAACCTGGACCCGGTCACCGGCTGGGAGATCGTCCAGCTCCTGCTCGAGATCAACGGGCTGGGGACGACCCTGATCATGGCCACCCACAACCAGGAAATCGTCACTGCGCTCCGCCGTCGGGTTGTTGCGCTCGAGGGCGGGCGCGTGGTCCGCGACGAGGTGGGAGCGGCCTACCGCCGCGGCTAGCCCGGTAGGATGCGCGCGACATGTCGTTCCTGAGGTTCCTGGGTTTCACCCTGGTTCGGGCCGGCCAGGGCTTCTGGCGCAACCGGATGATGTCGCTGGCCGCCACCGCGACCGTGATCCTCATGCTCGTGCTGCTCTCGGG
>DASYGU010000043.1:0-6789 GCA_035999355.1 Candidatus Limnocylindria bacterium
CATCGGCCACCGCGGTCAGTTCCTCCAACCGGGTCGGGCGCACCAAGATCGCGGCCGCCACCTCGCCCCGGGCTACACGACCGCGGGCATCGGCCTCGCTCCTAGTGTAGAGGAGCATCTCCCCGGCGGCCACGTCCGCCGCCGAGATGCCGAGGCGGTCCCCCAGCACCGCGGCGTGCAGGAGCGCGAGGTCCAGCGTTCGGGCCGGTGCGGACCCGAGCTCGCGTCGCATTCGGTCGGCCGCGGCGTCCACGTCGCCGATGACCAGCCACCCCTCGCTGTCGGGCAGGACCAGCCCGAACACGGCCTCCTCGGCGTCGCGAAGGTCCGCCATCCGCTCCCCCAAGGCCTCCGGCGCGACGGGGACGGCCTGGAACAACGGATCCGGGCCGTGGACGAGGGACCGCAGCCGCTCCGCGTCCACCTTCCGCAGGAGCCGATGAGTGGGCCGGATCTCGAGATGCTCCCGCGCCGCGTTGACGAGGACGGCCATGACCCAGTCGGCGGCCAGCGATCCGGGAGCGGCGGCGCGTGCCTGCCCGGAAGCCCGGACATCGGCCTGGTAGGCGAGCGCGGTCTCATACCGATGGTGCCCGTCGGCCACCACCAATTTCCGGCGCGACAGATAGGCGGCGAGCCCCTGGTCGTCGTCGATGACGCCGGCCCGATGGAGGAGCCCGTCGCCGTCCCGCGCCCGCCATTCCTCGAACACCTGGCGTTCGACCAGGCCGTCCGATCGGTCCGATTGGTCGATGTACAGGACCAGGATCGGGCTGAGCTGGGTCCGGGTGGCGTGCAGGAGGCCCAGCCGGTCGGCCTTGGGGCCGGGCATCGTGTGCTCGTGAGGCCGGATGCCCGGCCCCCATGGCTCGAGGCGAATGCGAGCCAGGATGCCGCGCACCTCGGCGGGCTCGTCGGCGGCGGTCTCCGGTGCGCCGTACCGATAGGCGTAGAACGCCGCGCGCGATCGCACCGTCAGCGTGCCGTCTTCGCGCCACGAGGTCAGGGTCGCGGCGGCCGCCTTGTGCGGTGCGGCTTCTGCACTGAGCTCGAGCCGCACGGCGTTGCGTGGATCGCGGCCCAGGAGCGTGGCTCGTTGGGAGTCGCTGATGACGTCGTATGGGGGGCTGACGAGATCGGTCAGGTCGGCCACACGACCCGGATGAGCGGCCGGCTCCCCCGGACGACGGACCCGGGCGGGAATCTCGGTGGCGCCGTACCGGTCGAGGGCGTAGCCGAGCCCGCGGAGCGGGCGCACCAGGGGCATGGACCGATGTTAGCCGCCGATCTCCTCGAACGTGGCTCCGTCGTCCGGCCGCCCGCGACCGGGCTTCGCATCGGGCTTGCGGAGGTACAGGATTGCGCCCGCGGCCAGCGTCAGCAGCACCGCGATCGGGACGAACGGCAGCTGCCGGTAATCGACCGGCCAGACCCGGGTGATGATCCGCTCGGTGCGGTTGCCGACCGGATCGGTGACTACGACCCGCAGCTCGGTGGGAAGGATCCCCACCTCGACGGGGACCGTGAACGACCCGTCCCCGGCGATCGGGACCGCGATCCCGTTGATCGTCAGCGTCGATCCGGGAAGCGTGCGGCCGGTCAGGGTGGGGTTGAAATCCACCAGGCTCGGCTGGTCGCGGATGCCCAGGTCCGGGGGCTGGCGGTAGACGTTGATCCGCCATGACCCGGAGTACGCGTGGCCACTGGGAGTGACGACCTGGATCCCGACATTGGAGCCGGAGCCGTCCGGGGCATCGGGGCCGGCTGGCTCCATCAGGCGAATGCGGGCAACGCCGTCGGCGGCCACGCTCGCCGATTCCTCCACGGATCGAATCACCCACCTCACGAGCGTTCCGGGTGGCCCGTGAATCTCCACGTCCACGGCCTCGTTGCCGACCATCAGGATCGGCGGGTGATCCACGTCCGGCGCAACGCCCATGAAGGTCGGGGTCAGGCGACCGAGGTCATCCTCCACCTCCAGCAGGGAGGCGGTCGAGGCGAGGTGGAGCGGCCCCGCAATCGTGGGAGTCAGCATGTCCTCCGCGGCCTCGGGCCGGCCCGAGGCGAATATGGCGAAGTCGGGCGTGCGCGACACGATCGCCGTCCAGCCGCCGTCCGGGCCGACCCGCGCCACCGGAACCGTGTCCGGGAGGAGGGCAAGGGGCGCGGCCGCGATCAGGCCCTCCGGATCCGGATCGGGCGTGATCCTCGTGCCCCCGAACACGAACACGTCCGGCGCGTTCGGAAGGCCGTCGGGCAGGACGCCGAAGAAGGGCGTGGGGAGGATGGAGTCGCTGAGTTGGACGCCATTCGACGCGAAGATCGAGGCGCGGCTGTCACGGCTGACGGTGGCCGTCGGCCCGCTGCCGCCACCGAGATTGCCCGGGACGACGAGGATCGACCCCGAAGATGGGTCCGCAAAGATGACGATCCGGGTATCGGCACCGGTGCCAAGAACGGCGGCGATCTGTCCGCCCGTCACGCGGCGAGCGATCTGCTGAGGTCGGCCGCCAGCGGGCCACGACCAGACGGTGAGCGCCTGGGAGGAGAAGTCCGCCGTCACGATCGCCGGCCCGGACGCCAGGGGCAGGGCTCGGGCGGACCCGACCTCGTCCAGCGCGGCGTCCTCGATGCCAATCGTTGAAGCACGCACGCTCAGCCGATGGAGGCTCGTCGTCCCGTCCTCCGGGAATGAGAGCAGCAACGCCTCCTCCCCGGGCAGGCCATCGGTATCCGCGACATCGGCCACGAAGCAGCATCCGGCGATTGATGTGACCTCGAAGCCGGCCCGCCCGAATCGGTCCACGCCATCCCAGCGCAGCAGGCTGGCGCCGGCCGATGACGTGGGCAGCCCTTCGGTGACGAGCAGCTCGTCCGTGTCGTCGTCATCGAAGTCGACGGCTGCCACCTGCACCGCGTGGCGCTGCGTATCCGCGACCAGCAGGAGGTCAAGCGAGCCGGCGTCGTCGAGCACCACCTCCCAGACCGTCAGGCAGCACGGGATGGGCGCGTCGATGTCGGTCTCGGTCCCCATGGCGGCAACGAGCAGGACGTCGCTGCCGTCGCGCCGGACGACGAGGAACTTCGCCGGCTCGGTCAGGCGCATGGCGATCATGTCGTCCCGGTCGATGCCCAGCCGCCCGCGACCGGACAGCAGCTCATCGACGCTCGCCGAGCGTCGGAGCGGCACCTTATTGGTTGGTCCGACCGCGCCATCAGCCTCTACCGACCAGGCCTGGATTGCGGCCAGGCCGCCGGCATCATCGCGGGCCACGACCGCCACCAGCTCGTCCGCCCCGTCGCCGTCGAGGTCGAACGATTGCGCCTCGGTCGCGATCTCGGCGAGCTGGACCGCGGCTGGCTCCTCGGGCAGCGGGATCCCCTCGATCGGGTCCACGGCAGCCACGGGGCCGACCGCGCTCAGGACAAGCGTGGTCGCGACGACTGCGCCAACGAGGACACGGCGGAAGCGAGCCACGGGTCGATCAGCCATGGGCGGCACGTATCGGCTCGAGGGTGGCCGCGTCCTCGAGCGCGGAGATATCCCCGGGGTCCATGCCCAGGTACGCCGCGCGGGCCACGCGACGGAGGATCTTTCCGTTGCGAGTCTTCGGAAGGCCGGGGACGAGATGGACGGCCGCCGGCTTGAACGACTTGCCCAGGCCATCCACCACGGTCTGCCCAATCGCGGTGGCCAGGGCGTCGGACGCCTCGGCGCTGCTGCGAACGACCGCGAAGACGACGATCGACTCCCCCTTCACCTCGTCCGGCACCCCGACAGCCAGCGCCTCGACGACGAGCGGGTGGGCCACCGCGGCCGACTCCACCTCCGCCGGACCGATCCGCTTGCCGGCGACCTTGATCGTGTCGTCCGAGCGGCCGCTGATGTACCAGAAACCATCGGGATCGATCCGCGCCCAGTCGCCGTGGACCCACGTCCCGGGCAGCCGGGACCAGTACGCCTCGAGGTAGCGGTCGGGGTCACGCCAGAAGCCCTGGGTCATCCCCGGCCATGGCTGGCGGATGGCCAGCTCCCCCACCTCGCCGCGGACCGGGAGTCCGTCGGCATCGACCACGTCGGCCGCCATGCCCGGGCACGGGCCGGCGAACGAGCAGGGCGCGATGGGCGTGATCGTGGTGCAGCCCAGGATCCCGCCGCTGATCTCGGTGCCGCCGGAGTAGTTGATGATCGGTACGCGCTCCTCGCCGACCGCGCGAAACAGCCACCACCACGGGTCGGGATTCCACGGCTCCCCGGTCGAGCCCAGGACACGGAGGGAGGATCGGTCATGAGCCGCCACCGGTTCCGAGCCGTGGGTCATCAGCGCCCGGACGGCGGTGGGGCTGATCCCGAGATGGGTGATCCGATGCCGTTCGACGAGGTCCCATAGCCGGTCCGGTCCGGGATGGTCGGGCGTGCCCTCGTAGATGACCAGCGTGGCGCCCAGGAGCAGGGCGCCGGCCACCGCCCACGGGCCCATCATCCAGCCCATGTCCGTGAACCAGAACAGGGTGTCGCCACGCTGGAGGTCGAAGCAGTGGGCGAGGTCCACCGCGCTCTTGAGCGGGAATCCGCCGTGAACGTGGACCGCGCCCTTGGGCTTTCCGGTCGTGCCGCTGGTGTAGATCAGCATGTAGGGGTCGTTGGCATCGGTGCGGACCGAGCGCAGTGGTTCGTCACCCGCGGAAGCCAGCGCCTCGTCCCAGGCCACGTCCCGACCCGCCGTCCACTCGGCCCGCGGTGCCACGTCACCGAGCCGGCGGACGACGAGGCTGTGCTGAACGGTGGGCGCCCCGGCCAGCGCCGCGTCCGCCACCGCCTTCAGGTCCACCGCCTTCCCCCGGCGCCAGAATCCGTCCGCGGTGACGAGCAGCCTGGCCCCGCAGTCCGCCAGACGGCTGGCCACCGCGGGCGCCCCGTAGCCGGAGAAGATCGGCGTGTAGACCGCGCCCAGCTTCCCAACCGCCAGGACCGCGACCACGGTCTCGGGAATCATGGGCATGAAGACGCCCACTCGATCGTCCCGGCCGACGCCCAGCGCCGCCATCGCGCGAGCCGCGCGGTCGACGTCCGCCCGCAGCGCCGCCCGCGAGTAGCGACGGACCGATCCGTCCTCGCCCTCCCAGGCCAGGGCGGTCTCGTCGGGCGCGTCGCCCGCCGGCTGATCCACGCCGGCGTCGACCCAGTTGAACCCGGCGCCCACCCACCAGCGAGCCCATTCGGGGCCGTGTGACACGTCGAGCGCGGCCATCGGCTTGGGGTCGAATCGGACGCCGATGTCGGCCACCGCGGCCGACCAGAACCATGCCGGGTCGGCCTCCGCCCGCTCCTGGAGCTCCTCCAGGTCGGCGCAGCCGACATCGGTCAGGAACCGGCGCAGCCGGCTCCGATCGAGGTATTCCGCCGAAGGTCGCCAGGCTGCCGCGGCCGAATCGGTCCCGAAGATCGGACCTCGCGCTCGAACCGCCATGTGTCTGTTCCCGCCCTCGTCGATCGTCCGACCTACATCGCCCGGATGCCGAGCAGGTTGCGGGCGATCACCAGGCGTTGGATCTCGCTCGTCCCCTCCCCGATCTCGGTCAGCTTCGCGTCGCGCAGGTAGCGCTCGACCTTGTACTCGCGGACGTAGCCGTACCCGCCATGGACCTGGATGGCGGCATTCGTGGCCCGCGCCGCCACCTCGGAGGCATACAGCTTGGCCATCGCCGCCTCGGTCGTGAACGGCTTGCCCTGGTCCTTGAGCCACGCCGCGCGGTAGATGAGCAGGCGGGCGGCGTCGATTTCGGTCGCCATGTCCGCGATCTTGAACGCGACGCCCTGGAACGAGCCGATCGCCCGCCCGAATTGCTTTCGCTCCTTCGCGTAGGCCGATGCGGCCTCGTAGGCCGCCTGGGCCAGGCCCAGGGCCATGGCCCCGATCCCGATCCTGCCGCCGTCCAGGGTGCGGAGGAACAGCTTGTCGCCCTCGCCCTCGTCGCCCAGCAGGTTGTCGGCCGGGACCCGGCAGTCCGCGAACAGCAGCTCCCCGGTGGCCGACGCATGGAGCCCCATCTTCTCCTCGAGACGGCCGAACGTGAAGCCGGGCGTGCCCTTCTCCACGATGAAGGCGGTGATCTGGGAATCGTCCTCCGCCTCGCCGGTCCGGGCCACGACGATGTAGATGTCGGCCACGCCGGCGTTGGTGATGAACTGCTTGGCCCCGTCGATCACCCAGTCGCCGCCGTCGCGCCGCGCCCGGGTCTTCGTCCCCCGCGAGTCACTACCCGCGCCCGGCTCGGTCAGGCCGTAGGCGCCGAGCTTCTCGCCGCTGGCAAGCGGGCGGAGGAACCGCTCCTGCTGGTCCGGGGTTCCGGCCAGGTACAGCGGTCCCGCTCCGAGCGATGTATGGGCCGAGACGATGATTCCCATCGAGCCGGAGACGCGGGACAGCTCTTCGATCGTGATCGCATAGGCCAGGTTGTCCAGCCCGGTACCGCCCAGCTCAACCGGGTACGGGACGCCGAGCAGGCCCAGCGACGCCGCCTCGCGGACGAGCTCCGCCGGGAATTCGCCACGGACCTCCATCTCATCGGCCTGCGGGGCGATGCGCCGGTCCGCGAAGTCGCGGACCGTGCGGCGGATGTCCTCGTGGGCAGACGAGAGCGCGAAATCCATCGGTCCGCCGAGTCTATCAGCGGCCTTGTGCCCGGACCTATACTGCCGCCACGCTGGGAGGGTGCGCGGTTGCCCGACGTTGACGTCCGCCTGGACCATGTAACCAAGTCATTCGGCGAGATGGTCGCCGTCGA
>DASYGU010000107.1:0-2543 GCA_035999355.1 Candidatus Limnocylindria bacterium
CGAAGAACCACATGATCGTGCTCCCCGATGCGGACATCGAGATGGCGGCCGATGCGGCCGTGTCCGCCGCCTACGGCTCCGCCGGCGAGCGGTGCATGGCGATCAGCGTGGTCGTCGCGGTCGGCGACGTGGCCGAGCCCCTCGTGGACGCAATCCAGAAGCGCCTCCCCCGAATCAAGGTCGGTCCCGGCACGGACCCCGAGGCCGAGATGGGGCCGCTCATCACCCGCGAGCACCGCGACAAGGTCGCGAGCTACCTCGAGAGCGGCCCGGCGCAGGGCGCGGACCTGGTGGTGGACGGTCGCGAGCACCCGCTCTACCAGGACGGCCAGGGGTTCTTCCTGGGGGTCTCGCTGCTCGACAAGGTGCGACCCGACATGGACTGCTACCAGAACGAGATCTTCGGCCCGGTGCTGGAAGTCGTCCGCGCGGACACCTACACCGATGCGGTCGAGATCATCCATGACAACCCGTACGCCAACGGCACCGCGATCTTCACCCGCGACGGCGGGGCGGCCCGCCAGTTCCAGTTCGACATCGGGGTCGGCATGGTGGGCATCAATGTTCCGATTCCGGTCCCGGTGGCGTACTACAGCTTCGGCGGCTGGAAGAGCTCGCTGTTCGGTGACCTCCACATGTACGGCCCGGAGGGCATCCAGTTCTTCACCCGGGCCAAGGTGGTCACCGCCCGTTGGCCCGACCCCGGGACGTCCTCGGTCGATCTCGGCTTCCCGCGCACCCGCTAGCCGCTCCATCGGCGGGGCGCGCCACCCGCTAGCATCCGGCAGGTGAGCGACCAGCGCGAACCCCAATTCGAGACGCTGGCCGTCCATGCCGGCTTCGAGCCGGACGAGACCACCGGCGCGGTGGTGCCGGCGATCGAGCAGGCCGTCACCTTCCAGCAGGACGCGGTCGGCCAGCCGCGCAACGGATACGAGTATTCGCGCACCGGCAACCCGACCCGCCAGCTGCTCGAGCGCGCGGTCGCCGAGCTCGAGGGCGGCACGCACGGGATCGCCTATGCCAGCGGCCTGGCGGCCACCCAGAACCTGCTGTACCTCCTCGAGCCCGGCCAGCGGATCCTGCTCGGCGACGACGTGTACGGCGGCACCTGGCGGCTGGCCGAGAAGGTCTGGAGCCGGTACGGGATCCAGGTGGACGTGGCCGACCTCCGCGACCTGGACGCGGTGGCCTTCGCGCTCACGGACAAGACGGCCATGATCTGGCTCGAAAGCCCGACCAACCCGATGCTCAAGGTGGTCGACATCCGGGCCATCGTCCGTCTGGCGGCCACCTCCGGCGCCCTGACCGTGGTCGACAACACCTTCGCCACCCCCTTCCTCCAGCGGCCGCTCGACTTCGGGGCCGACGTCGTCCTCCACTCCGCCACGAAGTACCTGGGTGGCCACTCGGACGTGGTGAGCGGCGTGGTCGTGACCCGCAACGACGAGGTCGCCGAGAAGCTCCGCTATCACCAGAACGCCGCCGGTGCGGTGCCCAGCCCGTTCGACTGCTGGCTCGTCCTGCGCGGCCTCCGAACGCTGGCCATCCGGATGGATCGGGCCTCGGCCAACGCCGGGATCATCGCGGACTGGCTCACGAAACGGCCGGAGGTCACGGCCGTCCACTATCCCGGGCTGCCCGACCACCCACAGGAGGTCCTCGTCCGGCGCCAGATGCGGCTCCCGGGCGCGATGCTCTCCTTCCAGGTCCGTGGTGGAGCGTTGGCCGCCAACCGGATCGCCGGCGCGACCCGGATCTTCACCCTCGCCGAGTCGCTCGGCGCGGTGGAATCCCTGATCGAGGTGCCGGCGGTCATGACCCACGCCTCGGTCGCTGGCTCGCCCCTCGAGGTGCCGGCGGACCTCATCCGGCTGTCGGTGGGCATCGAGGCCGCCGAGGACCTGGTGGCCGACCTCGAGCAGGCACTGGCGGCCGGCGCGACCGCGGACTGATCGGCGGATCTGACCGATGGCGGCTGACGAGCCGAGGACCCCGGAACCGGAGCCCGTTCGCGAGCCGACCCCGGACGGACCGACCGAGCTGGTCGAGACCGATGACGGGGAGCTGGTCGAGCGCCTCTCGTTTGGTACGGCCACCCTGCTCCTGGTGTGGCTGTTCATCGTCGGTGCCGGCACCGCGCTGCTCGCGGCGTGGGGGATCGCCGCGCTCGTCCTTGGTCAGCGCCTGGGTCCCGCGCAGCTCTTCGGCGAGTTCGGCTTCTACGTCGCCCTGTACGGGGCCACCGGCCCAACCGTGCTGTGGCTGACCGGTCGTGCGCAGGGCCACGGCTGGCCGTGGTTCGTGGCCACCGCGATCCGCATCGGCCTGTTCATGTCCGGCCTGACGATTGCGTTCGGAGCACTGGTGACCCTGGTCTTGGGCAACGGGATCACGGTGGGGATCGCGATCCTGGGCCTCACCGTGCTGCTGGCCACCTTCGTGATCAGCATCCTGTGGGGGTTGGCCACGTGGGCTGCTGACCGCTGGATCGCCCAGGCCCGGGTCTCAACGTAGCGGCGGCGGGCGGCCCGGAGCCGCCC
>DASYGU010000152.1:0-2460 GCA_035999355.1 Candidatus Limnocylindria bacterium
GAACGAAGTGAACGGTCGGGGTGGGTTCCAGCCGCAGGTCACCGATCTCCAGGGCCGCGGTCCCGTCGTGCTCGATGAACGCGAACGATCGGGCGAAGTAGTCCGGCAGCCCGGCGCCCATGGCCACGTGCTCCATCTGGGCCGTTGCCCCCGGCGGGAGGTACACCTTGAGCTTGGGGTTCGCCTCGTCCTTCCACGGGAAGGAGTAACGCATGGTCACCAGGTCCAGGAAGTGGTCGGTGTGCATGTGGCTGACGACCACCGCGTCCAGCTCCCACGGGTTGCACAGGCGCAGCAGCTGGGCAACGGTCCCGGGTCCGACGTCGACCATGACCCGGCTCTTCCCGCCCTCCACCAGGTAGCCGGCGCACGCTTCTCCCGGGTTGGGCACCGCGGGCGAGCGTCCGAGGACGGTGAAGCGCACGGGCGGGAGGCGCTCGGGGAGGCCTAGCGGGACTCGATCGGGACGTAGTCGCGGGCGGGGACGCCGGTGTACACCTGGCGCGGCCGCGCGATCTTCGTCTCGGGGTCTTCGATCATCTCCTTCCACTGCGCGATCCAGCCGGGCAGCCGGCCCATGGCGAACAGCGCGGTGAACATGTTCTTGGGAAAGCCAATGGCGCGGTAGATGAGTCCCGAGTAGAAGTCGACGTTTGGGTACAGCTTGCGCTCGACGAAGTAGTCATCGCTGAGCGCGGTGTCCTCCAGCCGCTTGGCGATGTCGAACAGCTCCTCATCGGCGCCGAGAGCGGCCAGGACGCGGTCCGCGGTGGCCTTGATCAGGTTGGCACGCGGATCGAAGTTGCGGTAGACCGGGTGGCCGAAGCCCGGCAGCTTGAACCGGTCGTCGGGATCCTTCGCCTTCTCCACCCACTTCGCGACGTTGCCGCCGTCGGCGGCGATTCGCTCCAGGGTCTTGATCACCGACTCGTTGGCGCCCCCATGGAGCGGTCCCCACAGCGCGCTCATGCCAGCGCTGATGCAGGCGTACAGGTTTGCCTGGCCGCTCCCCGCATTGCGCACCGTGGCGGTCGAGAGGTTCTGCTCGTGGTCGGCATGCATGATCAGGAGCTGCTCAAGCGCGGCACTGATCACCGAGCTGACCTCGTACGGCTCGGCTGGCACAGCGAACATCATGTGCAGGAAGTTGCCCACGTAGTCCAGGTCGTTGCGCGGGTAGACGTACGGCTGGCCGATGCTCTTCTTGTAGGCCCATGCCGCCAGGGTCGGAACCTTGGCGATGAGGCGCCGGATCGTGAGCTCCACCGCCTCCCCGTTGAACGGGTCGTGACTGTCCTGGTAGAACGTGGACAGGCCCACCGTGCCGCTGGCCAGGACGGCCATCGGGTGGGCGTCGTACGGGAACGAGTCGAAGAACCGCCGCATCTCCTCGTGGATGAGGGTGTGGTGGACGATGTCGTCCAGCCAGGCCTCGTACTCCGCCGTTGACGGCAGCTCGCCGTAAATCAGGAGGTATGCGGTCTCGAGGAAGCTCGAACGGGCTGCGATCTGCTCGATCGGATAGCCGCGGTAGCGCAGCACCCCGGCCTCACCGTCGAGGAAGGTGATCGCCGATGCCGAGGCGGCGGTGTTCTTGTAGCCGGGGTCGAAGGTCACCAACCCGGTGTCGGATCGCAGCTGACCGATGTCGGCCGCGCGCTCGCCTTCGGTCCCGGTGACGATGGGCAGCTCGGTCGTCTGGTCGCCGATGTGGACCGATGCGACCTCCGGCCGGGTCAGGGTCTTTCCGCCGGCACGTCCGTCGGTCGTCATGCGGCGAGCTCTCCGACCGCATCCCGCTCCTCGATGAGCTCCGCGAGCGTGGTGGCGATCCGCTCGGCGGCCCACGGGTCGTGGCTGATGCCCTGCACGATCTCGATCTGGCCCGGTTGGCTTCCCCGGAGCGGGAAGCCAAAGACCAGTCCCTCCGGGATCCCGTAGCCCAGCTCCTCGCCGGGCGACGGCATCGCGGCCGAGAAGATCTGGCCGGTGGGGCTGGCCACGTTGCGCACGGTCTCGACCACGGCGTTGGCGGCCGAGGCCGCCGATGAGGCGCCGCGCGCCGCGATGATCGCGGCTCCTCGCTGCTGGACGGAGGAGATGAAGTCGCCGCGCAGCCACGTGTCGTCGTTGATCACGTCGGCCGCGGCGCGCCCGCCGATCGTGGCGTGGAACGCGTCGGGGAACTGGGTCGAAGAGTGGTTGCCCCAGATCACGAGGTCGCGGACCTCGGCCACGGCCGCGCCGGCGCGCTGGGCGAGGAGCGCGCGGCCGCGGGTCTCGTCCAGCATGGTCATCGCGAACCACCGGTCGCGCGGGATCTCCGGCGCCGCCCGTGAGGCGATCAGGCAGTTCGTGTTGCACGGGTTGCCGACGACCAGGATCCGAACGTCCTCGGCGGCGTTGGCCGCGATGGAGCGGCCCTGGGCGCCGAAGATGCCGGCGTTGATCCCGAGCAGG
>DASYGU010000166.1:0-7827 GCA_035999355.1 Candidatus Limnocylindria bacterium
GAGGGCCTCCGGACCGTGGTGCTCCTGGGCGCGCTGCCGCTGCTGGTCTACCTCGCCACCTATATCGGTGTCGCTGATGGTTCGCTGGTCGCCATGTCATGGCGCGAAGGCAGCTGGTTCTACGACATCGCCCACCACCAGCTGGCGATGGCGCGTTTCCACGCCGGGCTCGAGGGGCACCACCCGTACGAATCGCCATCGTGGTCGTGGTTCCTCCTGAAACGTCCCGTCGCGTTCTGGTTTACCCCAGATCCGGGCGACTACCCCTTCCGCTTGTATGAGCAGATCCTGTCGATGGGCAGTCCGCTGGCGTGGTGGCCGGCACTCGCGGTGTTCGGTTGGCTGGGAGTGAGCTGGCTTCGCGGGAATCGGTCGCTGGCCGTCTCGGTCATCCTGGTCGGGGCGCTCTCGGCCTACCTGCCGTGGCTGGTTCTCAGCTTTGCGCGGAGCCAGATCTTCCTGTGGTACGTCTTGCCGACCTTGCCGTTCCTCTACGCGGCGGTGGGGGTGGCCGTCATCCGCTGGCGGGGCTGGGCTCGTGGCCTGCTGGTCGTCGGCCTGGCCGGAGCGCTGGCGGGTTTCTGGTTCTTCTGGCCGATCGCCATCGCGTCGCCGCTCAGCCCCGATGACTGGCAGCTCCGCATGTGGTTCACCGACTGCGAGCGATCCGGGGCACCGACCCTCCAGCGCCCCGACGACACGATCAACTCCGGTCCCCCACCCGACGGGTGGTGCTGGATCTAGGCGGTTAGGTGCACTCCAGTGATGCATTTCCTTCGCCCGGCCGTAGTCCCTCCAGAACGTCGCGCATCTCCGCGCCGGCGGCTACTTATTTTCGGAGGGACTCGATCCCATGCGAACGGCAATCCTCAACCGCTCGGTCACCTTCGTCGTGCTGGTCATCACCGGCATGGCGATGGTCATCGGGTCGGCCGCGCTGCGTGTCGGCGCCGCTGACCACCTCGACGCGCCGTCCCTCGGCTCGCTGAGCGTGGGCTCCCTGAAGGGAGACCGCGACATCAACGACGTGTACGTCTTCCCGGTCTCGGGCAACCGGACCGTGCTGGCCATGACGACCAACCCGGCCGTCAACGTCCCGTCCATCGATCCATTTGGCACGTATGCGACGAACGTCCAGTACCGCATCAACGTCGACCGCGACGGCGACTTCGTCCAGGACATCTCCTATGTCACGACGTTCGGCCGACCGGGGACGGCTGGCGTGCAGAACTTCACGATCAAGCGCTACCGCGACGGAGCCGCGATCCACGCCTCCGGACCGGGTCAGTGGGTCGCGTCCGGCTTCACGGACAACGCCCGAGGCAACCCAAACGTCGCCCAGGGCGTCCGTGCCTTCGCGGGCGAGCGCTCGGATCCGTTCTTCTTCGACCTGATCGGGTTCCGAGGCACGCTGGGACTCGACCCCTCGACCACCCAGCGCCTGTGCAGCGTGGCTCCGGATCCGAATCCAGATGGGACCGGAACGGACTTCTTCGCCCCGCTCAACACGAACGCGATCGTCCTGCAGGTGCCCGACGCGGCACTCGGCAAGAACATCGCGGTCTGGGCAGACACGCGACAGTTCATCAACGGCAAGTGGGTCATCGTCGACCAGATGGGTCGGCCGGCGATCAACACCGTGTTCAACTCGGGCGCTGACAAGGAGTCCTTCAACGTGACTCCGCCGGCGTACCAGGACAACGCTGGCAAGCCGTACCGGACCAATGTCTCGAACGTGCTCAAGGCATTGGGCGGGTACAGCCAGTCGGCCGCCGACGGCCTGGCCGCGGCGCTCATTCCCGACGCCATCACCTACGACACGAGCTCGATGGGGACCAACATCCTCAACGGCCGTGCCCTGAGTGATGACGTCATCGACGCCGAGCTGAAGATCGTGCTTCAGAACCAGGCGGCGAGTGACTGCGTGCCATGGGACGGGGATTCGCTCCCGAACTTCCCGTACCTGGACAACCCCCAGTAGCAAACCGATGTCGGGCGGGCGGCTCCGGCCGCCCGCCCGACGCGGCCTGACTTGGAGTCTGCATCCATGACCACGCTCGTCCGCCTCTTCCGCGTTCGCCTCGTGCCGATCGTCGGCGCGGCCGCGATCCTCGTGGCCATCACCTACGTCGCGAGCGCGTTGACCACCCCGCCGCCGACTCCGGAGGGCGCACCGCCCGGTGCGATGGCAGGCGAGCTTACTCCTGCGGCCCCGCCCGCCGGCCCGATCGCCGGCCTCCTCGACCGATACGACGGCGCAATCCGCCAGTGGTCCGAGAGCATCGACGCCAGCGATGCAAACTACCTGGCAGCCACGACCCTTGGCATGACCTACGCGGGCCGAGCGCGCCTGACCGGCGACCTTTCCGACTACCAACGGGCGCTGGAGGCGGCTGACGCCGCATTGGACGTGAGCCCCGACTATCTTCCCGCTCGAGAACTCCGCGCTTCCGTCCTCTTCTCGCTCCATGAATTCGCGGCCGCGCGGGACGAGGCGCAAGCCGTGTGGGAGGCCGATCCGGGAGCGCTGCAGGCGCTTGCGGTCGTTGGCGACGCGAGCCTCGAGCTCGGCGACCTCGACCGCGCCCGGTCGGCCTTCGCAACCCTGGGCGAACGGGAGGCGTCGCCCCCGGTGTGGAGCCGCCTCGCCCACCTCGCCTTCGTCGAGGGCGATGTCGTGCGGGCCATCGAGCTCGTCGAATCGGCTGTGGCGAGCAGCTCCCGGGAGTCCACTCCTGAAGAAGCCGCCTTCTACGCGTTCCAGCTTGGCGATCTGTACCGCGCATCCGGCCGCACGACTGAGGCAGGCGCTGCATATGAGCAGGCCCTGGCCATCCTGCCCGAGCATGTTCCCGCCACGGCCGGCCTGGCGAGGGTCCGGGAGGCGCAGGGCCGGCGCGCAGAAGCCATCTCGCTGCTGGAGGCGGCGGTGGCCAGACTCCCGCAGCCGGAGCTCGTGGCGGCGCTCGGCGATCTCCATGCCCTCGCCGGCGACGGTGCGGCAGCCGAGGAGCAATACGCCCTGGTCGATCGGATCGGCGAGGTGTCAGCGGCAACCGGGTCGGTCTATGACCGACAGCTGGTCCTGTTCGACGCGGATCATGATCGACATGTCGCCGCCGCAGTTGACCTCGCGGAGGCCGCGGTCAGGGTGCGGCACGACATCTATGGCTACGACGCGCTGGCCTGGGCCCTGTTCCATGCCGGTCGGCTCGATGAGGCCGCGGCAGCAGCCGACGAGGCCCTCGCGCTGGGGACCCGCGACCCGCGACTCGCGTACCACGCCGGGATGATCGCGGCCGCGCGGAACGACGTGGACACGGCGAGGCGGCTCCTTACCCAGGCCATTGCCGGCGCCGCCTACCTGCCACCGCTGCAGGTGCCGATCGCGGAGCAGGCCCTCGCCGCGCTCGGGGAGGTGGACCGATGATCCGGCGGGTCGTGGCGGCCCTGTCCGTGTTGGCGGCCGCATTTCTGCTCAGCACATCCCCGACCTCGGCGCATCCGCTCGGTAACGCGACGGTGAACCGCGCGACGGCGGTGACCCTCGGCCCCGATTGGATCGACATCGCGTCGATCGTGGACATGGCAGAGATCCCCGCCTACGCGGCCATCCTGGACATCGATTCGAACGGCGATGAGGTCGTCCAGCCTGGCGAAGGGGCCGCGTGGGCGGACGCGACCTGCGACGCGGCCGCGGCGGCGCTGCGGGTGACCGTAGATGGCCAGCCGGTGGCGATCGCGGCCGCCGACGCGCCGTTGCTCACCTTCCCGCCCGGCGTTGGCGGGCTCGAAACCCTTCGCCTGGTCTGTCCGCTGTCGGGTGAGGTCCCACCCGGCGGCGCGGTCCGGGAGGTGTCCGTGACGAACCTGGCCGATGACGACCGGCGCGGATGGCGGGAGGTCACCATCGCAGCCGGGTCGGGTGTCGCCATCGAGTCAGCCGACGTGCCGTCGGCCAGTCCCTCGGCGCTGCTGACCGCCTATCCGCAGGGCCTGCTCCAGGCACCGATCGCCGTTTCCGCTGGATCGGCGACCTACCGCGCAGCCGCTCGCGCGGGTTCCGCGACCCCCGGGGGCGGCGGACCGGCCACCGATGCGGCCTCCGTCCACCTCGGCTGGGGCAGCCAGACTGACGCGTTGGTGGATCTTCTCGACGGAGGCGCGGCCCCTTGGTCCTGGCTGCTGGCGGTCGCGGTCGCAGCGGGGCTGGGAGCGGCGCACGCCGTCTCGCCGGGCCACGGCAAAGCGCTCATCGCCGCGTACGTAATCGGCTCACAGGGGTCGATGCGGCGTGCCGCCGGCCTGGGTTTGACCGTCGCGGCCTCGCACACGGTCGGCGTGTTTTTCCTGGGGGCGATCGTGCTCTCGGCTACCGAGCTGCTGGTTCCGGATCGCGTCGTCGCGTGGCTGTCGGTGGCCTCCGGCGTGCTCGTGGTGGGCATCGGGGCCAGCGTGGCGCGACGCGCGTGGCGCTCGCGACGCCCTGAACTCAACCCGCCCCATTCCCATCCGCATGGCCGCTCCCATCCGCATGGCCACTCCCATCCGCATGACCGTTCCGGCGCGCATGGCCAAGGGCAAGACCCGGGCGGGGTGAGCGATCGACCTCCAGCCACCCGCGAGTTCCTGACCCTCGGCCTGGTCGGGGGGATGGTGCCCAGCACGTCAGCGCTCCTCGTGCTCCTCGTGGCGGTGGCGACCGGACGGTTGGTGGAAGGGATGATTCTCATCGTGGCCTTCGGGGCCGGGATGGCCGCCGTGCTCGGCGGCCTGGCCGCCGCCACGGCTCTCGCCCGGAGAGGTCTCGCCGAGTCTGCCACCGGCCATCATGGTTCGCGCATCTCCCGGCTGGCCGGCGCCGTGCCGCTTGCATCGGCAGTCGTGATCATCATGGTCGGGGTGGTCACCACGGTCGGCGCCCTGGGCAACCTGTGAGGGCTTCCATCGTGGCCACCGGGTCTGTCCGATGGCTCGCGATCGCGGTCGGACCAGCATCCGAGACTGGGTATTCTGAGGTCGTGGATAACGCGGGCCTGGCGGGCCGCATTCGCGGTGGAGACCGCGAAGCGCTGGGGGAGCTCTATGACCGCCATGCGGGTCAGGCCCTCGCGGTCGCGTTCCGGATCGTGGGCGATCGGTCGACCGCCGAGGACATCGTCCACGACGCGTTCGTCGTGGTCTGGCAGCGCATCGATCAGTTCGATTCGGATCGCGGCACCCTGCGCGCCTGGCTGCTGACCATCGTGCGCAATCGGGCCATCGATGGGATTCGCGGCACGCGGCCCACGATGACAGTGGGTGACGCCGACCAGCAGTCGCTGCTGCGCACAGCGCCGAATCCAACATGGGAGCAGGCCTCGGCCCGGATGTCGGCGATCGAGATCCGGGGCATGCTCGAGACGCTCCCGGCCGAACAGCGCGAAGCGATCGAACTCGCATACTTCGGGGGCCGAACCTACCGCGAGATCGCGCGAATCACTGGCGTGCCGGAAGGGACCGCCAGCGGCAGGCTGCGACTGGGCCTGGCCAAGCTGAGGAGTGGGCTGCAGGACACGATGGAGCAGGACCGATGACGAGGCCGTCGCGCGAGCCTATGGGCTGCAGCGAGGTGAACGGGCTGGCCGGCGCGCTTGCGCTGGGGGCCGTGGACCAGGTAGAGCTCGCCGAGGTCATGGATCACCTCGCGAGCTGCGTCGAGCCTCACGAAGAACTGCGTGCGTTGGCGGGCGCGCCACTCGCACTCGCGTCGAGCCTCGAGCCCATGACCCCGAATCCCGCGGTGCGGGCGCGACTCATGCGAACCGTGGCCCAGCAGACCAACCAACACGCGGGTTCGCCGGCGGCGCCGGTCGATCGCGGTCGGCGGGGGCGGGGGGCGTGGGGCTCGGTGAACGTGTGGCGGGGGCTGGCCGTCGCCGCGGTGCTGGCCGTCCTGGCGTTTGGCGTGTGGAACGTGTCCCTCCGCATACAACTAGCGACGCGGGATCAAGCCCTGTCCGCCGTCGCGCAGGCGATTGCCGGCGGCTACCCTGCCTACCCCATCAGCGGTCCGGCGGGGACCGGATACGTCATCGATACCGAGGGATCCGGTTCCACCTTCCTGGTCGCTGGCCTCGAGTCGCTGCCGCGCGGCGAGCTGTACGAGATGTGGCTCATCGACGCCGATGGGACACCGCTGGCGGTGGGCACCATCGACCAGTCAAACGCCGACCTCGTCGTCGCCACGCTCGAGCAGGATCTGGCCGGATTTGACGTGTTCGCGGTGACGGTCGAGTCGGAACCGGTCGAGGCCCCCACCACCGATCCCGTGATGGCGGGCCCGATCACGAACTGACGGACTCGACAGGAGCGCGAACATTGGAGCTCCCTGACGACACGATCAACTCCGGTCCCCCACCCGACGGGTGGTGCTGGATCTAGGGAAGCTCCACGCCGTCGAGGAACGAGGTGAACGCGTCGATCGCGTTTGGGTCGGAGGCGAGGTACACCGGGTAGATGAAGTAGAAGAAGTAGACATCACCTTGATCGAGCACCGTGGCCATCACGATCAGGGCACCGCCATCGGCCGCATCCGCGGGGCAGTGTTTCGTGGTCAGACGAGCCGGTTGGCCGCTGACTGTAATGTCCTCGTCAGACTCCGCCTCCGTCGGGCAGTCGTTTTCCGCCGCGTCGTCAGCAATCCGCTCGGCGACGAGCTCGTCCAACGTCTTCGTGGTAGGCGCCGCGACCGCCCAGATGGTGGTGCCCCTGTCAGAGTGGAACTTGTCCGAGTTCGCCGAGTCGCTGCCGAACGTCTCGGTTCCCGTCCAGGCTTCGGTGGCCGGATCCGGCCGCCATACGCCTGACAGTTCGACCGAGTAGCCGTAGAGGGGGGACTCGAAGGCGGATGCGGGTGCCGACGGCGAGGGCACGCTGACCGACGGTGAGGGCGACGCGACGGGACCACAGGCGGCGAGCGCCAGGAGCGCGCCGGCGACCAGTGCGAAGGATCGTCCGTGAACCTCTCTCACCCTCGGCCCACGATGCGCTGCGACCCTTGGAGTGTCAACCGATCGACTGGCTCGGTGCGCGTCGCCGCTATCCGCCGGAGAGCCGCTCGAGGAGCTGTTGGAGGAAGTCGCTGCGGTCGACGTTGGCGACGTGGGTGAAGTACTCGTCCTGGAGCTTGTAGACCACGATCAGGATCCCGATGGGCCACCGATGGCGGCGCAGGAACGCGAACGATGCCTCCCGCCAGTCGGGGTTGTGACGGACGACCCGCTGCCAGGCCAGGATGGTGGCTGTGACCAGGAATAGCGGCTCGAGGAAGTTCGGGAAGAGCGCAAGGAACAGCTCCTCCCCGGTCAGCAGGAAGGCGACCTGGCCGATAGAGCGGAACAGGAACAGCCCGAGCATCAGCCGGCGAATCGGCCACTGGCTGCGATACCCCACGACGACCATCGCCACGTAGGTCACCCAGTCGGTGATCTTGTCGACCGGCTGGTAGATGTCGTTGGGCAGGCCGAGCGGGATGAGGAGGTCGCCGTCGATCCCGTCGAGGACGAAGTTGGCCCAGCCCGCCGCAAACGGGAACCGGATGATGAGCAGCGGGATGACGAATTTCGCCGCAACGATCAGCACGATCGCCGCGGTCTGGAGCGGACTGCTACGCATCTCGCGCCACGCCGGCAGTGTGACGCCTGCCGACAGGAGTGGCGTGCCCGAGAGGACTCGAACCTCCGACCTTTAGGTCCGCAACCTAACGCTCTATCCGCTGAGCTACGGGCACCCGAGACGATCTGGCGGAGAGGGAGGGATTCGAACCCTCGGAAGAGGAAATCCCCT
>DASYGU010000188.1:0-1722 GCA_035999355.1 Candidatus Limnocylindria bacterium
ATCGACACCGCCGCGATTCGGCCCGAGTTCGGCGACGCCGGCCTGGGTCCGGTCGTCGGCTTCGTCCGCGAGCGCGCGACCGACGCGCGGATCGCGGTGCGCCCGGGACCGGGCGCGGACTGGCTCGTCGGCGCGGAGGCCGGTGTCGGCGTCGTGATCCTGTCGGGCGACGGCGCGGCGTGCGCGGAGGCGGTCGCCGCTCTCGGTCTCTGAACGCGTCCTGGAGCGTCAGCCCGGCGCGATCTCACCGCCCAGGGGCAGGTCCACCGTCGGGATCGGGCCGGCCTTGGCCAGGGGCCAGTACCGGACCGCAACCCGGGCTCGGACGTCCGTCAGCGGAACCGTGCCGAACCGCCGTGAATCGGTGCTCTTGGCCGAGTCGCCGCGAAGGGCCACCCGCCCATCCCCGACCGCGGCGACGCGCTTCACGAGCTCGCGGCTCGGCTCGCGCGGGTCGGGCGCAATGACCACGTCGCCCACCCGGGGCGTTCGGCGTCCCAACGACCAGGTCTCGACCAGCAGCCGGTCCCCGGGCTCGAGCGTGGGGCTCATCGAGCGACCGCTCACCTCGACCGCGTCGAGGTGCCGGAGCGTCTGCCAGCCCAGGTAGCCGAGGGCGGCACCCGCCACCAACCAGGCGATCCTCATCGGTTCGAGCCCGGTCAGTGGACCCGGGTCTTCTCCGGTCCGCCGGTGGCCTTCCACATGTCGCCGACCTTGTCGATCATGACCAGGAGCGTCTTCGCCTCCTCGACGTCGAGCGAGCCCTTCACCTTGGATGCCTGCTTGGCAGCCTTCCAGAACGTGTCGTGCAGCTCGGGGAACTGCTCGAGGTGCTCGGGCTTGAAGTAGTCGTGCCACAGGCAGTCGAGGTGCCCGATCACGAGGTCGGCGCGCTCTTCCTTGATGTCGATCGCGCGGGCCTTGAAGTGGGGGTCGTCGCTGGCCGCGTACTTCTCCAGGATCCGCAGGCAGGATTCGGCTTCGATCCGTGCCTGGTCCGGGTCATAGATGCCACACGGCAGGTCGCAGTGGGCCGCCACCTGGCGGGTGGGATGGATGAGTCGTCGTAGTGTCAGCATGAGCCGATTGTGCCCGACCGGGGCAATTGAGGCACTGCCGGCCGAGCGAGGGAGATTTCAGATTCGCGTCAGAAGCGCGTGGCCCAGTACTTCTGCACGGTGAGGACGACGAGCGTGCCAATGGCTGCCAGGACGACGCCCACGATCAGGATCCCCGGCCAGTCGAGCGGGTAGTGGGCCGAGCCGGCCATGAAGAACAGCATCGGGAACGACAGGGCGAAATTCACGCGCGATGCGATCAGCGCCCGCCGTGGCCACGCGGGGTTCGGCGCCTCACCGGCGTCGATCGCGGCCAGGACCCGGCGCTGGTTGGGCCAGATGAACATCCACACGTTGGCCAGCATGACGATCCCGAGTAGGCCGCCGGCGAAGATCGTCTTCTCGGTGTTCGACCCGAACAGATCGCCGTCCTGCCAGTACAGGCCGTAGATGAGCAGGAGGCCGGCGCCGACGGTGACGACCGCCGACCAGCGGAACCAGGCGAGCGCCCGGCGGAAGAGCGGCGGGTTGACCTGACCCTTGAGCGCGGGGTCCAGGACTCGCTGGTACGGAACGTTGACCAGGTTGAACCAGTACAGCAGGCCGATCCAGGTGATGCCGGCCACGAAATGGACCCAGCGCAGACCGATGAGAACCTCCG
>DASYGU010000241.1:0-8723 GCA_035999355.1 Candidatus Limnocylindria bacterium
AGAAATCGAGATCCTGGTGGATGACGTCCGGCGACGAGGGCATCCGACGAGTGTACGGGTCCGTGGGATGGGTCGGGATTGTTAGACTCCTCGGCAATGGCTGCGACCACCCGCCCTGCGCGGCCACGCGCCGGGCACCTCGTGATCATCGGCGGCGCGGAGGACAAGCTGCGCCAGCGGACGATCCTGACCCGCTTCGTCACGCTCGCCGGCGGGCCGGCGGCGCGGATCCTGGTCATCTCCACCGCCTCGTCGCTGGGGGACGAGGCGACCGACCTGTACGCCTCCCTGTTCCGGCAGCTGGGCGTGGCCGAAGTGACGAGCGCGCGTCCGATGACCCGCGATGAGGCTAACGCGCCCCGCATCGCGGACGAGCTGCGGGACGTGACCGGCGTGTTCCTGACCGGCGGCAACCAGCTCCGGCTGTCGACCGTGATCGGCGGGACAAAGCTTGGGCGCGCGCTGGTGGACGCCCACAAGCGCGGCCTGGTCGTGGCCGGCACGAGTGCCGGCGCCTCGGCGATCGCCAGCCACATGGTCGCCTTCGGGGCCAGCGGCGCGACACCGAAGCAGCGGATGACCCAGATGAGCGCCGGGCTCGGCCTGCTCTCCGGGGTCGTCATCGACCAGCATTTCGAGCAGCGCAACCGTATCGGCCGCTTGATCGCCCTCGTGGCCCAATCACCATCCCTGCTCGGGATCGGTCTCGACGAGGACACGGCCGCGGTCGTGTCACCGAGCGGGATGCTGGAGGTCATCGGCAAGGGCTCGGTCACCATTCTGGACCCGACCAAGCTCCAGACCGACGCCTACGAGGCCAAGCGCCATCGGCCGATCATGGTCAGCGGGGTCGTCCTCCACAGCCTGCCGTCCGGCTACCGGTTCGACCTTCGCCGGCGCCAGGTGCGCGCGACGCTCCGACCGGTGGACGCCACCGATCGCCAGCTCGCCCATATCGAGGCTGCCTCGGATCGGACCCGCAAGCTCATCCGGCGCATCGCGGCCGAGGGCGCGGATGACAGCGCACCCGAACGCTCGCGTCGGCGGGCCACACGCTCCCGCGCGCTCGAGGAAGCCAGCGAGTGACGAAGCGCGCGCGGACGGAGGGCACCGGCCCGCGCGGGACCCTCCGGATCGTCGAGCAGCGTGTCTACCGAGGGCCGAACTACTGGTCCTATGAGCCCACGATCAAGCTGATCGTCGATCTCGGCGTGCTCGAGGAGTACCCGACCAACAAGCTCGAGGGCTTCACCGATCGGTTGCTCGGGATCATCCCCGGCGTCGCCTCCCATTCGTGTGGCACCGGGCGACCGGGCGGCTTCGAGGGGCGGCTGCGCGAAGGAACCTGGCTCGGCCACGTGGCCGAGCACATCGCGCTCCAGATCCAGCGTGACGCCGGAACCGAGGTCGGGCGGGGCAAGACCCGGTCGACAGGCCAGAAGGGCCGCTACCACGTCATCTTCTCGTACGGCGAGGAGAACGTGGGACTCGCCGCCGGACGACTGGCGGTCAAGCTCGTCAACCACCTGGTCGAGGCCGACCCGACCTTCGACTTCCGAGCGGAGTTCGAGCAGCTGGTCCGGCTGGCCGAGCGGGCCGCATTCGGGCCCTCGACTCAGGCCATCCTGGACGAGGCCGCGCTCCGTGACATCCCCTGGATCCGGCTCAACGAGGCGTCGCTCGTCCAGCTGGGCCACGGCATCCACCAGAAGCGGATTCGGGCCACGATGACGTCGCAGACGAGTAGCCTGGGCGTGGACATCGCCCAGGACAAGAAGCTCACGAACCGGCTGCTGGCGGCAACCGGCGTGCCGGTGCCCCGGTCGGAGGTTGTCCGATCGGCCGATGAGGCCTCCACCGCGGCGGCACGGATCGGCTACCCGGTCGCGATCAAGCCGCTCGACGGCAACCATGGCCGCGGGGTCATCCTTAACCTGGCCGATGAAACGGCCGTCCGGACCGCCTACCCGCTGGCCCGCGCCGAGTCCCGCTTCGGTGGGGTCGTGGTCGAGTCGTTCCTGACCGGCAACGACTACCGCTGCCTGGTCGTGGGCGGCGTCCTCCATGCCGTCGCCCAGCGACTCCCGGCCCATGTCGACGGCGACGGCCGCAAGTCGGTCACCGACCTCATCTCCGTCACCAACGCCGACCCGCGGCGCGGGATCGGGCACGAGAAGGTCCTGACCCGGATCGTGGTTGACGCGGAGGCGGCGGCGTACGCCGCGGAGCAGGGGTTTGCGCTGGACGCGGTGCCTCCCAAGGGCACACGGGTCTTCCTCAAGCGGACCGGGAACATGAGCACCGGCGGGATCAGCATCGATCGGACCGAGGAGATCCACCCTGAGAACGCGGAGATTGCCGAGCAGGCGGCCCAGGTCATCGGCCTGGACATCGCGGGCATCGACTTCATCTGCCCGGACATCAGCATCCCGGTCCGCGAGACCGGTGGCGGGATCGTGGAGGTCAACGCCGCACCCGGCTTCCGGATGCACACCAACCCGACCGAGGGCGAGCCGCAATACGTCGCCCGGCCGGTGATCGACATGCTCTTCCCACCCGGGACCGCCTCGCGGATCCCGATCGTGGCCGTCACCGGAACGAACGGCAAGACAACCACCGCCCGGATGATCAGCCACATCCTGAAGGGCATGGGCCGCAAGGTCGGGATGACCAGCACCGACGGGATCTTCATCGACGGGCGACCGATCCGGCGCGGGGACATGAGCGGCCCGAAGTCGGCGTCGATGGTGCTCCAGAACCCGCTGGTCGATACCGCGGTGTTCGAGGTGGCGCGGGGCGGGATCCTGCGCGAGGGGCTCGGCTATCAGCGCAACGACGTGGCGGTCGTGATCAACGTCGCGTCGGACCATCTCGGCCTGGGTGGCATCAACAGCGTGCGCCAGCTGGCGGGGGTCAAGCAGGTGATCGTGGAGGCCGTGCCCCGCAGCGGGACCGCGGTCCTGAACGCCGACGACCCGCTGGTGAGCAAGATGGCGGCCGCCTGCTCCGGGTCGGTCATCTACTTCAGCCTGAATGGGGATAACGAGACGCTCCGCCGCCAGGCCTCACGGGGCCGGCGGTCGGTGACTCTCGAGTCGGGCCGCAACGGCGACCTGATCGTCCTCCGCCAGGGGCGCAAGACGCTGCCCCTGGTGTGGACCCATCTCATCCCGGCCACGTTCGAGGGTCGGGCCAAGATGAACGTGGTCAACGCGCTGGCCGCGACCGCGGCCGCGTGGGCCGCGGGCGCGCATCTCCACGACATCCGCCAGGGATTGCGGACCTTCGCGACCTCGTACTTCCAGGCGCCCGGCCGGCTCAACCTGTTCGACCTGGACGGCTATCGGGTCCTGGTCGACTATGCCCACAACCCCCATGCCATGACCGCCCTTGGCGATTTCATCGATGCGATCTCGGCGGAGCCGACCAACGGCCACTCTCCTCTGGTCACCGGGCGCCGGATCGGGGTCATTGCCACGGCCGGCGATCGGCGCGACCGCGACATCCGCGAGCTGGGTCGGGTGGCGGCGAGCTACTTCGACCGGATCGTGATCAGGGAGGACCAGAACCCCCGCGGCCGTGAGCGGGGGGCGACCGCCGCCCTCATCCGGGAAGGGGTGGAGGCCGCCGTTCGCGACGGCGCCCGCTGCCAGAAGATCGAGGTCGTCCTCGATGAGCTGGATGCCACCCGGCGCGCCCTCGACCAGGGCCGGCGAGGCGATCTGGTCGTCCTGTGCGTGGACCACGCGAACCTGGCCTGGAAGGAGCTCCAGCATCGGCTCCATGGCACCGAGACCGCCGGACCGCCGGTCCTGCCGGCCACCAACGGGGCCGGCTCGTCAGCCGACATTGACGCCGAGGACTTCTTCTGACCGATGCGCGGCCGGCGCGGCCTAGCGCTCGTGGTCGCGTGAAGCCAGGAGGGCCCTCAGCCTGGGCAGGGTGATCGCCCGGTAGCCCTCGCGGGCCAGCCAGGCGAAGATGTCAGCCCGCTCGACGTGGCTCATCACCGCGGCGACATCGCCCCGATGGCTCCGGGCCAGCAGGGCGCGAAGCGCGCCGAGCTCGGTCCGGTACGCGATCACCCGACCCTCGTATCCGCCGTCGGCCGCCGCCCGTCGGAACAGGGCGTTCATCTCCGGCAGATCTCGCCCGCGGAGGTAGTGGCGCTTCTCGCTGATGACGAGGTCGTCCGCCCGCCGTCCCGCGAGCTGCCCCATCCCGCCGAGGATCTCGTCGCTCCGGTCACCGGCCGTGCCCAGCGCCAGCCGGACGCGGCCGCCCGGTCGTGCCACGAGCCGGTCGCAGACGTCGAGCAGGCCGGCGAGCCCGGCCTCGTTGTGGGCGAAGTCGACCAGTGCCAGGACACCACGGCGGGAGTAGAGGTTGAGGCGGCCGGGGTTCAGACGCTCATCCTGGGCGAACGCCATGAGCCCGTCGCGAATCTGTTCGCTCGTAAGCCCCAGCGCGTCGCAGGCGGCGGCGGCGGCCAGGGCATTGGCCACGTTGTGGCGGGACAGCCCGGCGAAGGTGACCGGCAGGTCGTCCACCGCCGCGATCCGCTCCCGCCGACCCCGCGGCCGGCGGAGGACGATCGCGCCCCGCTCGATGACCGCCGCCCGCCCTCCCTGGGCCAGGACCTCGACCACGGCAGGCACTCGAGGGGAGAGGCTGAAGGCGTACGGATGGGCACGGCTGTGGAGGCGCATCGCCCACACCCGCGGGTCCTGTCCGTTCAGGACGGCCCAGCCGTCCCGGCGCGTGATGCGGACGACGGCACCCTTCACCTCGGCCAGCTCATCCAGGGTGTCGATTCCGTGCAGGCCCAGGTGGTCGGCGCTGACGTTGGTGACGACCGAGACGTCGTTGTGCTCGTATCCGATGCCGCGGAGGAGGATGCCGCCGCGCGCCGTCTCGAGCACGGCCAGGTCAAGATCCGGTTCGGCCAGGATCCGTCCCGCCCCGCCGAATCCCGTCCAGTCCCCCGCCTCGACCAGCTCGCCGCGGACGTAGATCCCGTCTGAATTCGTCATCCCGACCCGCAACCCGGCCTGGGATGTGATGTGGGCGATCAGCCGGGTCGTCGTGCTCTTCCCGTTCGTGCCGGTGATGGCCACGATCGGCACCCGGGGTACGGGAAGCACCGACCGCGGGCCCTCAGCAACCGCCCGCAGGTTTCGCAGCTCGCGGCGCTCGGTCCCCTGGCCGAGTGCCACCCGCGCGGCCGCGCCGGCAATCGCCTGCGCGATCGCACGCCGTCGCCAGGAGAATGCCGCCATCGCCCGGGTCCCGTCCTCGGATCGGCGGAATGTGACCCGCGGCGCGGGAAAGCCGAGCTCGTGGTGGAAGTGACGGACGATCTCGCCCGCGTCCCGCGCCACCCGGACCACCGCCGCCGGATCGCCCTGGAACTCGATCTTGATCGCCGGCCGGTTTGCAAACCGGTTCGGGCCTTCCAGGACGCGCAATTCGAGCAGCTCGACGGCCGGCTCGGACGGACGGTCGGCGGCCATGGCGGCCAGTATAGTTTCGGCCCCATGGCGTCCCCGATCCCCCTGACCACGCTCCGCGACCACGTTGCCGACGTCCTGCCCGCCTACCTCGCCGACCTCGAGCAGCTGGTCGGCATCGACTGCGGCTCGTACACGCCAGGCGGGGTCAACGAGGTGGCGGATGTGGTCAGCGCCCGGCTCGAGACGCTGGGCGCCTCGATCGAGCGACAGGAGGGCGGGACGGCGGCCGATGGGCGTCCACTCGGCGACCTTGTGGTCGCCCGCCTGGAGGGCACGGGCCCCCGGCTGCTCCTGATCGGCCATATGGACACCGTCTTCGAGCCGGGCACCGCGGCCGCCCGCCCGTATCGGATTGACGGCGAGCGCGCCCTCGGGCCCGGCGTCTCCGACATGAAGGGTGGCTTGCTGGCCGGCATCGGCGCCCTGGCGGCTCTCCAGGTTGCCGGCCATCGGCCCGCCGTCACATTCGTGGCCAACCCGGACGAGGAGATCGGCTCGCCCTTCTCGGGACCGGTCATCCGGCAGCTGGCCGGTGACCACCAGGTGGCGCTCGTCCTCGAATGTGCGCGGGCAAACGGGGACATCGTGAGCGCCCGAAAGGGCATCGCCGAGCTGGCGCTCACCGTGCGCGGACGGGCGGCCCATGCCGGCGTCGAGCCCGAGAAAGGGCGGAGCGCGATCCTGGCCGCCGCCCGTCTGACCGAGGCGCTCCACGGTTTGAACGGCCGCTGGCCGACGGTGTCCTGCAACGTGGGCACGATCGCGGGCGGGACCCGGCCGAACGTCGTTCCGGACACGTGCCGGCTGGAGGTGGACCTCCGCGCGGCCAACGGAGCGGAATATGGCGAGGCCCTGGCCGAGGTAGCCCGGCTGGCGGCCGAGCCAACGATGCCCGACACTCATACCGAGCACCGGCTCATCGCCGCGCACGCCCCGATGGAGAAGTCTCCGGCCACCGGTCGGCTGGTCGAGCTGGCCCAGGCCATCGCCGGCGAGCTGGGCTTCACCGTCAACGACGCGGCCACCGGGGGAGCGTCGGACGCGAACACGACCGCCGCCGAAGGCGTCCCGACCCTCGACGGACTCGGCCCGATCGGCGGTGACGACCACGCCCCGCTCGAATGGCTGGACCTGTCCAGCGTCATTCCGCGGACGACGCTGCTGGCCGGGCTCATGAGCCGGATCGACGAGGCCCTCTGACCGATGAAGCGGCAGTGACCGCTAGAATCGGGCCTCCGTGACCGATTCCTTCCGCCATCACACACGCGTCGAGGTCCGGTTTCGGGATATCGATGCGTTCGGCCATGTCAACAACTCGGCGTTCGTGACCTACCTCGAGCAGGCGCGCGTGCGCTTCCTGATCGACACCATCCAGGTCGACGTCATCCAGAGCCTGCCGGTCATCCTGGCCGCCATTCACGTGGACTTCCGCGCGCCCATCCTGTTCGGCCAGGAGATCGAGATCGGGACCCGGGTGGACTGGATCGGGAACACGAGCTTCTCGATGTCCCACGAGATGACGGCCCGGACCGATCAGGGCACGACGCGGGTGGTGGCCGAGGCGAGCACGATCCTGGTGGCGTACGACTACGGCACGGAGCAACCGATCCCAGTTCCCGATGCCTGGCGCGCCGCCTTCACCGCACACGAGGGGCGCAGCCTGGAGCGACCCGTATGACCGACGAGCACCACTACGACCTGCTGATCCTCGGCGGCGGCATGAGCTACGTGGGCGCCATCCGCGCCGCCCAGCTCGGGATGAAGGTAGCGGTCGTGGAGCGCGACCGGCTGGGCGGCACCTGCCTGAATCGTGGCTGCATCCCGTCCAAGGCGCTGCTCGAGACCGCGGACCTGCTGCACCGGGTGAAGGCGCTCGGTCCCGAGTTCGGGCTCACCCACGCGGAGGGCATCGGGCTCGACCCGGTGAACCTCGGCAAGCGTCGGGACGCGGTCGTCGAGAAGCACGTCAAGGGCGTCGAGTTCCTGATGAAGAAGAACGGGGTGGCCGTCCTCCGCGGCCATGGGGTGCTCACCAGCCCGACCAGCGTTCGGATCAGCGGCGGGGAGTCAGGCGACCTGGAGGCCACCGCCACCGATCTCATCCTGGCGACCGGCAGCGCGCCTCGCCATCTGCCCGACCTGACCGTCGACCAGGATCGGGTCATCGACTCGGACGAGGCCCTCCGCCGCGACGTCCTGCCGAAGTCGGTCACGATCATCGGCGCGGGCGCCATCGGCGTGGAGTGGGCAAGCCTGTACGGCGACCTGGGAGCTGATGTTCGGCTCGTCGAGTTCATGGACCGGATCGTCCCGCTCGAGGACCCGGACATCAGCAAGGAGCTGAGCCGCCTCTTCCGCAAGCGCGGCATGACGATCCTGCCCGCCTCGACCGTGGATCCGAAATCGCTCGAGCGGACCAAGACCGGGATCAGGCACAGGGTCGTGGCCAACGACGGCAGCGGGACGACCGACGTCGAGAGCGACTGGATCCTGGTCGCCATCGGCCGGCGGCCGGTGACCGAGAACATCGGCCTCGAGCAGATCCCGGGCGTCACCGTCGACCGCGGGTTCGTGGTGGTGGACGGCCACATGCGCACCGGCGTTCCGCACATGTACGCCATCGGTGACGTCGTCCCCGGCTATGCCCTGGCCCACGTCGCCAGCCACGAGTCGATCGTGGCGGTCGAGACCATCGCCGGCCTGGACGTGGACCCGGTCCGGATGGACCTCATGCCGCGGGTGACGTTCTGCCGGCCCGAGATCGCGAGCGTGGGTCTGAGCGAGGCCGAGGCGACGGCGGCCGGCACGACGGTCAAGGTCGGCAGCTTCCCGTTCCGTGCCCTCGGCAAGGCGACGATCGTGGGCGACGTCGACGGCTTCGCGAAATTCGTGGCCGATGCCACTACCGGTCGGCTGCTCGGGGCGCATATCATCGGGCCCCACGCCGGCGACCTGCTGGCGGAGCCGACCTTTGCCCGCCTGGTGGAGGGGACGGCAGAGGAGATCGCGATGTCGGTGCATGCCCATCCAACCCTGACCGAGGTCCTGGCCGAGGCCGCCCTGGCGGTCGACGGCGCGGCCCTCCACGTCTGACCGATGACCGACGCTGACGCCGAGACCAAGGTCCGCCGCGTGCTCGGCCTGGACACGACCAACGGCCAGGCCGACGGCTCGGCAGCGACGCCTGCACCGAAGGCCGCGCCATCCACC
>DASYGU010000267.1:0-4656 GCA_035999355.1 Candidatus Limnocylindria bacterium
TCCGCCTTGCCCGACTGCTTGCGGATCTCGAGCTCGCCGCTGACCACCACGAAGAGCTCCTCGGCCGGATCGCCCTCCCGGATGAGCTGCTCGCCGGCGCGAAGGGTGAGCCGCTCGGCGGCCGCCGCCAGCTGCTTGAGCGGCTCGATCGGGACCTCGGCGAACAGCGGCGTGGCTCGGAGTTGCTCGAGGAGGGCCTCGCCCTCGGGCTCGCTCACAGCGTGGCCAGGTACTGGTGCACGAACTGGATGGCCATCGAGCCCTCGCCGACCGCGCTCGCGATGCGCTTCACCGATCGGGACCGGACATCCCCGGCCGCGAACACGCCCGGCAGGCTCGCCTCGAGGAGGTACGGGTCGCGGTCGGGCGTCCAGCCCGGGGGGCGCTTGCCGTCGACCAGCACGGCGGTCCCGGTCGCGACAAACCCGCTCTCGTCTCGGCTGACCTCGGCCGGAAGCCAGTCGGTGCGTGGCTGCTGCCCGATGAACACGAACAGTGCCGACAGCGGCAAGGTCTCCGTTGTGGGCTCCGGGCCCGTGGTGCAGGTGAGTGTCGCGCTCGCGAGGTGGCCTTCCCCGGCGCAAGCGCTGACCTGGGTCTGGAAGCGAACCTCGATGTTCGGCGTGGCCGCGATCTGGTCGATCAGGTACTGGCTCATCGAGGACAGCTCGGTGGTGCGGACCATGAGCAGGACACGCTTCGCGAACCGGGCGAGGTAGACCGCCGCCTGGCCGGCCGAGTTGCCGCCGCCGACCACCCCGACCTCGAGGTCGCGGTACAGGACCGCCTCGGTCACGGCCGCTCCGTAGTACACGCCGGCACCCGCCAGCTCCGCGGCGCCGGGGATCTCGAGCTGCCGGTAGCTCACACCGCTCGCGATCACGACCGCGTGGCAGCTGATCTCCGACCCGTCGTCCAGGCGGACATACCGATACGGGTCTGCGCGGCGGATGGCCGTCACGTCCCGCGGAGACAGGATCTCAGCCCCCAGCCGACGGGCCTGGGCCAGCGCCCGGCGGGCGAGATCCCCGCCCGACAGGCCGGCCGGGAAGCCGAGGTAGTTCTCGATCCGGCTCGTGGTTCCCGCCTGCCCACCGGGCGCCTCGCGCTCGACGAGAACCGTCTTCAGCCCCTCCGACGCCCCGTAGACCGCGGCCGCCAGCCCGGATGGTCCCCCGCCCACGATGACGAGGTCATAGAACGGCAGCGCGGCGGTGGTCTGGATGCCGACCTTCTCGGCGATCTCGCGGGACGTAGGATCACGGAGGACGGTCCCGTCCTCGAGGACCACGATCGGGACGGCGGGATCCATTTCCGCCTCCGCCACCCCGGCGCTCACCGCGACCCGTCGTCCTTCAGCGTCGGTCGTCGGATCGAGCCACTGGTAGGGAACCTGGTTGCGGGTCAGGTAGTCGCGGATGTCGTGGCCCCGTGCGGCCCACCGACCAGCAATCAGTCGAAGGCCGACGAACGGCGGCCGATAGCCCGCTGCCCAGTCGGCCAGCAGATCGTCAAGAACCGGGTACAGGCGCTCCTCGGGCGGGTCCCACGGCTTGAGCAGGTACTGGTCGAGCCGGATCTCGTTGATGGCCCGGATGGCGACATCGGTATCGGCATACGCGGTGAGCAGGATCCGACGGGCGTCCGGCTGGAGGTCGATCGCCTCCGTCAGAAACTCGATCCCGGTCATCGTCGCCATCCGCTGGTCCACGACGAACAGGGCAACCGGGTCGCCGCGGACGGTCAGCTCGCGAACCGCCTCGAGCGCCTCCGTCCCGCTGGTGGCGGCCACGATCCGGTAGTCCTTCGAATACCGCGCCCGGAGGTCGCGCTCGATGGCGCGCAGAACCGGCAGGTCGTCATCGACGGTGAGGATGGTGGGGCGGCTGACCACGGGGTGAGAGTCTAGCCTTGGATGCGCAGGCTAGGATTCGGCCGATGAGTGCCGCATCCCAGCAGGCCGACGTGGTGATCGTGGGCGGAGCCGTCGTCGGCTCGGCGGTGGCCTACTTCCTTGCCCGTGACCCCGACTTCTGGGGATCGGTGATCGTCATCGAGCGCGACCCGACCTATGCGACGGCTTCGACCACCCTGTCGGCCGCATCGGTCCGCCAGCAGTTCTCGACCCCGGTCAACATCCAGATGAGCCAGTTCGCGCTGCAGGTCCTGAAACACCCCGACTGGTGGTTCCCGCTGCTCGAGACCGTGCCCGAATTCGACTTCGTGGAGGGCGGCTACCTGTTCCTCGCCACCCAGGCCGGCGTACCAACCCTGTGGTCCAACAACGCGATCCAGCGCGAACACCAGGTTTCGGCGGAGATCCTGTCCCCCGACGAGCTGTCGCACCGGTTCCCCTGGCTCAACACCGAGGACATCGCCGGAGGCTCGCTGGGCCTGGCCGGGGAGGGCTGGTTCGATGCCGCGGCCATGATGCAGGCCTTCCAGCAGTCGGCCCGTGCATCGGGCGTGACCTATGTCACCGGTGAGGTGACCGGCATCCTGTCCTTCGGCGGTCGGATCGATGCGGTGATGCTGGCCGATGGCCGGCTCATCGAGTGCGGGGCCCTGGTCAACGCCGCCGGTCCGCGGGCCGGGGCGCTGGCCCGATTCGCCGGGGTGGATCTGCCGGTCGTGCCCCGCAAGCGAAACGTGTACTCATTCTCCTGCAAGACCGAGATCAACGACGCGCCGCTGGTGATCGACCCCACCGGCGTCTACTTCCGCCCCGACGCCCCGAACTTCATCGGCGGCTTCTCCCCACGAGAGGGCGAGGAGGACCCCGACACCCTGGACCTGTCGGTGGACCTCAAGGCCTGGGAGGAGCGGGTCTGGCCCGCCATCGCCCACCGCGTACCGGCGTTCGAAGCGGTGAAGATGCGGCGGGCATGGGCCGGGCACTACGAGGTCAACACGGTCGACCACAACGCGATCATCGGCCCGCACCCGGACATCCCGAACCTGCTTTTCGCCAACGGGTTCTCCGGTCATGGCCTCCAGCAGGCGCCGGCGGTCGGGCGGGGGCTCGCCGAGCTGGTCATCCACGGCGCGTATCGGACCATCGACCTCACGCCGCTTGGCTACGAGCGGATCGCGGCCAACCGACCCCTCCGTGAGCTGAACGTGGTCTAGCGGTAGGCTGGGCACATGTCACAGGCCGATTCCAAGCTGGTGTCCGGACCTGAGCCGGACCCGATCGCCGAACCGATCCCCGAGCCCGAAACCGAGTGGGAGTCGGAAGGCGGAGCCGTCCTGCCGCCGGGCCTGTCCCTGACCCTGCGCGGTCCCGAGGGAGCGGGACCCGAAGAGCTGGAGGCCGCCCTCCATGCCCTGCGCCGGGCGCTCTCCGACGGATACCGGCTGGAGCGCGACTGACACCATGTGCGGACGGTTCGCGCAACCGCACTCGAGCGAGGAGCTGGCCCGCATCTTCGCCGCGCGGCCAACCGTCGACCTCCCCGGCGAGCGCTTCAACGTCGCCCCCACCGACGAGGTCGCGGGCGTGGTCGAGCACCACGGGGAGCGGCTCGTGGAGCCGTTCCGCTGGGGGTTGGTGCCGTGGTACGCGGAGGATCGGAAGGGTGCCGCCCGGCTCATCAACGCGCGGGCCGAGACGGTCGAGAAGTCGCCGGCGTTCCGGACGTCGTTCGCCAAGCGCCGGCTGATCGTCCCCGCCGCCGCGTTTTACGAGTGGCACCGCGCCGACGGACGGCGAGACCCGTTCGCGGTCCGCCGCCGCGATGGCGATCCCCTGGCCCTGGCCGGCGTGTGGGCCGTCTGGCGCGACCCCGACACCGGAGAGCGGGTCTACACCTGTTCCATCCTGACCACCGTCCCGAACGAGTTGATCGCGCCCATCCACAACCGGATGCCGGTCATCCTCGACCCGGCGGACTGGGACCTGTGGCTGTCGGAGGAGGCGGCGGTCAAGGACATCCGCGAGCTGCTGTTCCCGTTCCCCGCCGATACGCTGGACGCCTTCCCGGTCTCGTCGGCGGTCAACAACGTGCGCAACGAGGGAGCCGACCTGCTGGAACGGGTGGGTTGACCGATTTCGCCATCCCGGACGGAGCGCTGGTCCTGCTGATCGGTGCGGCGGGCAGCGGCAAGTCCACGTTGGCCGCCCGGCTGTTCGCACCGGACGAGGTGCTCTCGTCGGACGCGTTTCGAGAGGCCGTGTCCGGGGACTCCCGGGACCAGACGGCCACCGAGGAGGCGTTCGACCGGCTCCATGCCGATCTCGACCTTCGGCTTGCGGCCGGCCGGCTGTCCGTGGTGGATGCGACCAACGTCCAGGGCTGGGCGCGTCGGTCGCTGCTCGCGGTGGCCGCTCGCCATGGGCGCCCCGCGGTGGCGGTGGTGCTGGCGCTGCCCCTCGACGTGAGCCTGGCGCAGAACGCGGCACGGACCTCAGGGCGTGTGCCGGCTGGGGTTGTGCGGCGCCATGACCGCGATCTCCGGACGTCGCTCCCGCGCCTCGTCGAAGAGGGGTATGCGACGGTGGTGGTGCTCACGGTCCCGGGCCAGGTGGAGGCGCTCAGGATCCGGAGGCAACGAAATGTCCCGAAGGAACGGCACCCGACCCTTTGATGCAATCTCCGGAGCCGTCACCGCGTCCTTGATGCAATCTCAGACCCGGATCGTGCTGCCCCTTCGGGA
>DASYGU010000048.1:0-4113 GCA_035999355.1 Candidatus Limnocylindria bacterium
GTTCAAGGGCGGGCTCCTGATGATGGGGGTTGCGTCACCGGACAATACCCCAGCCGGTGGCCGAGCGGTTCACGACCGGTAGGACGCGGACGGACCGGGTGCGGTTCAGAATCCGCTCAGGCGAAGCCACTCGGCCATCACCCGGCCGCCGATCGGGGCCGCGGACGCGG
The DNA here is from genome assembly GCA_035999355.1 of Candidatus Limnocylindria bacterium. Taxonomy (GTDB): domain Bacteria; phylum Chloroflexota; class Limnocylindria; order QHBO01; family QHBO01; genus DASTEQ01. The sequence continues at coordinate 171 of DASYGU010000048.1, forward strand.
ATCCCGGGCCGCCGCCCTCGATGATCACCGCAACGGCGATCTCGGGGGTCGCCCCGGGCTGCGCAGCGGCAAAGCCGATGAACCACGAATGCGGAGGAAGGCCTTCTCCCCGCTCGGCGGTACCGGTCTTGCCCGCGGTCTCCACGCCCGCGATCCCGTAGTTCGCGACGTTCGCCGCGCCCGCATACGGCGCGCCCAGCGGCCCGTGGACCGCGTCGACCATGGCCGACCTGACCTGGTCCGCAGCGACCCGGCTGATGACCTGCCGCCGCCCCGGGGTGTCGAATCCGGCCACCGTGGTTCCCGCACCACCGTCCGGATCGGGCACGTGGACCTCGCTGACCACGAATGGGTCGAGCATGGTGCCGCCGTTCGCGATGGTGGCCGCGACCAGCGCCATCTGGACCGGCGTCGCGACCACCCGGCCCTGGCCGAAGGCGGCCGAGGCCAGCTCCGCGTCGTCCACCAACGGCTCGCAGCCGGGATCGGCGAGGGCGGTCACCGACGAGGCCGATACGGAAAGGGCGTGGCCGGCGGGTCCAACCCGCAGGTCGTCGCAGAACCCAAAGGCCTCGGCACCGGCCAGGTACGGCTCCTGCCCGAGCGCGAGTCCGACGTGGGCGAAGTAGATGTTGCTCGAGATCTGCATCGCCTCGGACAGGTCCCACAGGGCCGGTGTCACGCCGGCGAGATCATGCTCGACGATCGTGAAGCCGTTCACCACCAGGCCGTCCACCTCTTCCTGGGGCTGGGTCGGGAACGTCGTGTCGGGGGTGATCACCCCGGCGTCCAGGGCGGAGCCGGCGGTCAGGACCTTCATCACCGAGCCGGGGACGTAGACCCCGTTCAGGGCACGGTTGACGAGCGGCAGGTTGGGGTCCTGCTGAAGGGCGAGCCACGGTTCCTCGGCCGTCGCCGGATCACCGCTGATCGCGGTCGCGTCGAACGTCGGGCTGGAGGCCAGGGCCAGGACCGCACCGGTTGCCGGGTCGATCGCCACGACCGCGCCCACGCTGCCACTGAGCAGGTCGCTCGCCAGCACCTGGAGTCGGTGGTCGACGGTGAGCACGAGGTCCTGGGCCTCGGGCGGGCGCTGCAGGACGTCGTTGACCACGTCATGGAGGGGGTTCGGATCGCGCAGACCGATGAGCAGCTCGTCCCAGGCCCGCTCGACTCCGGCCGTCCCGTAGCGCAGCGACGTGTAGCCCAGCAGGTGGGTGGAGGCCGCGTCGAGGTATGTCCGGCGCGCGAGATCGTCGATCACCTGGGTCGAGGCCAGCACCACGCCCTCCCGGTCGAAGATCGTTCCCCGAGGCTGGCTGCGGTGGGCGGCGATGAGCGCGGGGTTGTCCGGTCGTGCCTCGAGGGCCGATGCGGTGACCACCTGCCACCAGGACATCGCGACCATCAGCACGGCGAAGCCGGCGAGCATGGCGGTTCCGAGTCGGGGCAGATGGGCGGCGATCATCGGTCCCGATCTCCGGCCACCATCGACCGATGGCTGATGGACAGGAGCAGGCCCACCACCACGAAGCTGGCGAGCAGGCTCGACCCGCCGTAGCTCACGAAGGGCAGGGTGATGCCGGTCAGGGGCACGACCTTGAGGTTGCCGCCGATGATGATCAGGCTCTGGAGCACGAGACCGGCGGTGAGGCCGGCGGCCAGCATCGTGCTGAAGTCGTCGCGCGCGAGGATCGCGATCCGGAGCCCGCGGGCCATGACCACGGCCACCAGGCCGAGCAGCGCAACGCCGCCGACGAGCCCGAGCTCCTCGCCGATGGCGGCGAAGATCATGTCGGTGTGGACGGCGGGAATCGGCAGTACCCCATTGATGGTCGGCAACCCCTGACCCAGCCCCTCCCCGACGAGCCCGCCGCGGGCGAAGGCGTACAGCGCCTGGATGGCCTGGTAGCCCGAGCCGCTCGGGTCGGCCCACGGGTCGAGCCACGCGTCGATCCGAACCTGGACATGCGGGAAGAGCAGGTACGCGACCGTCGCACCGAGGACGAACAGGATCATGCCGAACAGGACGTAGGCCCGACGCCCGGTGGCCACGAACAGCATGGTCAGGAAGATGCCGAAGAACATGAGCGCGGTGCCCAGGTCGCGGCTGACGACCACGACGAGCATCACCGCGGCGAACACGATGAGCATGGGCGCGAGGTACGGCAGGGGTGGCAGGGTCAGCGGGCCGAGCCGCAGCGAGGCGCCGGCCAGCACGGCCCGGTTTTCAGCCAGGTAGCCGGCGAGGAAGACGACGAGCATGACCTTGATCGCCTCGGACGGCTGGAAGCCGAAGGGGCCGACCACGATCCACAGCCGCGCCTGGTTGATCTCGGTTCCGAACAGGAAGGTGATCACCAACAGGAGCGCCGCGAACAGGCCCCAGCTGTACTTGTAGTGCCGCAGTAAGCCGTCATCCCGAAGACCGATCGCGATCAGCACCATCGCCCCCAGGCCCACCCCGAACCACACCAGCTGCGTGCCGACCATGCCCAGGTTGAGCGCCGCGTTGCCGGCGAGGTCCTGGGGCAGGCGGTTCAGCATGATCACGCCCAGGGCGCCCATCCCAGCTACGGCCGGCAGGAGCAGCTCATCGCCGCGGTGGCCGTACCAGGCCAGCGCGAAATGGGCCACGGCGACGAGCCCGATGAACGCGATCGCGACCGCCATCGGTCCGATTTCGGCGGTGTCCGACTGGGCGATGTTGGTCACGAGCACGCCCAGTGGCACGAGCAGGAGGATGGGCGCGAGCAGGGAAAGCTCCGTCCGGCGCGCGGCGAGCCGATACATGCTCAGCGCTCGAGGCGGAAGCGCACGCGGCCGATGGTCAGCTCGTCACCAAAGGTCAGGGCGACCGGGCGCTCGATGCGGTGGCCGTTGACCCACGTCCCATTCGTGCTTCCGCGGTCCTCGGCGTACCACGAGCGTCCACGGAACGTGAGCACGGCATGCGTCCCGCTCGCGAACTCGTCGTCGAGGTAGATGGTGCTGTTCACGTCGCGGCCGAGGGTCGTGATCGGGCCGATGTGCAGCACGCGGTCGACGGCCGGCTCGCCGCCGGGCGACTCGAGAACTACGAGCCGCCCGATACCGGTGCGGGATGCCGCCTCGATCGCCGCCGCCTGCCGGAGGTCTGCGCGCAGGGATCGCGCGAACCGAAGCACGATCAGGACCAGGAGGGCGAGGAATCCGAGCTGGAGCGCGAGGAGGATCAGCCGAAGGATGTCGTTGGTCACCGGCAGAGGTTGGTCATCCGTGCAGCCGGAAGTCGACGTTCGTGTTACCGATCCGGATCCGGTCGCCGTCGGCCAGGGCGATCTCCGCAACCGCATGCCCGTTCACGGTCGATCCGTTCCGGCTCTGGAGGTCGACGAACCCGTATGCGCCGTGCTGGACCTTGAGCTGGCAGTGATGGCGACTCACCTGGGGATCATCGAGGATGACGTCGTTGTCGGTGGCCCGGCCGATCGCGATCAGCGCACCGCCGAGGTCGAAGCGGGCGGCCGTGCCGCCATCGGTCTGGACCACGAGGTAGGCCCGTGAGGCCGTGTTCGGGTCGGGTACCGCGTGGCCCGGGCGGGCGAGGACGCTGGTCTGGTCGGCCATCTGGCGCTCGACGATGGGCGCCGCGTCGTTGTCGGCCACCGCGGCAGCGACCCGGACGTCGCCACGCGGGACGAGGCCGTCGGCCTGCAGGATGACCCGTGGCCGAGCCATGAGCCGGTACCCCTCGCGACGGGATCGGGTCAGGACCTCGTGGGCGAGGTCGTCCTCGAGTGAGCCGTGGTACGACTCGAACGAGGCGTAGTCGGTGGGGCTGAGATGGACGACATAGCGATTCGGGACGATCACGCCGTCCTCGCCGAATCGCTTGTTCGTGTCCATGGCGCGCGCGATCCGCTTGGCCAGGGTCACCGGCTGCGGTGCCGCTCCCATGCGT
>DASYGU010000082.1:0-1520 GCA_035999355.1 Candidatus Limnocylindria bacterium
CTCGAACGCGCCGGGGCGCAGGGCGCACAGCTTCTCCCGGCCGTGTGGCCGGGTCTCCACCAGGCCGGCCGTGCGCAGAATGCGCAGATGCCAGCTGATGAGCGGCTGCGACAAGCCGAACCGGGACCCGAGCTCGTTGACGGGCAGTGGCCCGGACTCGCCCAGGATCGCGCACACCCGCAGGCGGGTGGGGTCGGCGAGCGCCCGGTACAGGTCACGGAGCAGCCGCAGGTCGCGCGTCGCGAGGGAGTCGGCGGACTGGAAGGTCATGTCGTGGGAAATCCTCGTGAGAGCCTGGGGAGGCTCAAGGGTGTCTTTATATAAGGCGCCGCTTATGGTAGCGCGGGATTCTCGGATGTCAAGTGGATTTCTGGGCCTCGGCCAACACGCTAGAGTCGCCTGAGATGCCGATCTCCACGCCCGACGCCCTGTGGTCATCGCCGGCCGCGCGCCGTCTGCGGCCGGTGGCCATCGAGATCGAGGGGCTGGCTCGACGGGTGGAGGGTGTACCGCTGCTCGACGGTGTGGATCTGGCGATCCCCGCCGGCGCGCGCGTGCTCATCGCCGGCGTGGCCCCGGAGAGTCCATCCCTGCTCCTCCGGATCATGGCGGGCCTCGCCCGTCCCGATCGGGGCCGGGTCGTCCTGGCGGGGCTCCACCGATCGGCGACCATCCCCGAGGGCTGGGCGCGACGAATTGGGTTCGTCGGGTCGGACCCCGGCATTCCGCTGTGGATGACACCGGCCGAGAGCCTGCAGCTGGCAGCGCGGCTGGCCGGGATCGACGGCCCGCAGCGCGACCGTTTGATCGACGAGTCGCTGCAGCGGTACCAGCTGGGCGCGATCCGGGACCGACCCCTCCGCCACGCGGGTCGAATCATCGCCGAGCGGACCGCGTTGGCGGCCGCCCTGCTCCCCGATCCCGAGGTCCTGCTCCTCGATGAGCCACTCCGCGCCCACTCCCCGCCGGACCGGTTGCGGTTGCTTCGGATCCCGGGGGAGCGACGAACGGTGCTTATCGCCAGCCAGTACCCGGCCCAGGAGGGCGGCATCGTGGACCGGATCGTGCTCATTCGCGATGGCCGGATCGCGCTTCACGCGCCGATCACCGAGCTGGACGCGCAGCGCCTCCCCCTGTCGCTGCGCGGGATGACGGCCCTCGCGGACCTCGTGATGGCCGGCCGCCCCACAGAGGACCCCGAATCGTGATCCTGGGCGTCCATGTCATTCGCCAGCTGTGGATCCAGCTGCGGCTGCTTGGTCTCCTGGCCCTGCCTCCCCTCGCCGCGATCGTGGCCGTGATCGTGCAGGGCCAGCTCGGCCCGGTCGCCGGCCCCCAACCCGCCCGGCTGACCCTTGCCGTTGGCTTCGCGGTGGCCGCCGTGCTGAGCGCCGCCCTGATCGGGACCGGTTTCAGCGAGGAGGTTCGGTCCGGCGCCGCGGCATGGTTGGTCGTCCGGGCGGTCCCGCGTACCGCGCTCATCGGCGCCTGGCTCGTGGTGCCCAGCCTGGCCGTGGTCG
>DASYGU010000116.1:0-3124 GCA_035999355.1 Candidatus Limnocylindria bacterium
CGCGTCGGCGACCAGGTAGGTGAGGCTGGCCTCGGGGCGGGGTTGGACGCGGACGACCCGGGTCACGAGCCACCCCGCGTCCGCCACCAGGGAGCGGCCCGGCTCGAGGATGAGGCGTGTGGGATCGGGGAGGTCGGCGCGCACGGCATCGGCGAGATCGCTCACCGAGATGCTGGTCCCGGCTCCCCCACCGAGGTTGATGCGGGTCGCCTCTGCGCGGGCGGCCGCCTCCGCCAGGAGCTCCGCCAGGCGGGTGAACGCCCCGAGGTCATCGATCGCCGACCCGATGTGTGCGCCCACGTTCTCGATCGCGCGGCCGGCCGCGCGGCATCGGTCGATCGCGGCGTCCAGATCGGTCCAGGCGATCCCGAACTTGCTGTTTGAGGCACCGGTGGCCAGATGCGCGTGGGTGTCGGCCTCCAGGCCCGGATTGAGCCGCAGACCGATGCGCGCCGCATCGAGCGCCAGGAGCAGATCGAGCTCGTCGAGGGACTCGGCGTTGACCAGGGCCCCGACCTCGTCGGCAGCGGCATGGTCGACATCGGTCTTGCCCAACCCGTTCATCACGATCCGTTCGGCCGTGAAGCCGGCACTCAGGGCGAAGGCCAGCTCGACCGCATTCACCACCTCGGCACCGGCTCCCGAGGCCGCGAACCTCCTGAGCAGTCGAGGATCGGTGTTGGCCTTGACCGCGTACGCCACGAGCGCGCCGGGGAAGGCCGACTGGTACGCGTCCATCCGCGCAGTCGCCGCGTCGAGGTCGGTGACGTAGAGCGGCGTGCCCCATCGGTTCGCCGCGTTCCGCAGCTGTTCGGCGGGGAGCGAATCGTGCGTCACGTCACGGCATCCTAGACTGCGGCCGTGGCAAGCCGGGTCAGCGCAGGCATCCTCCTCTACCGATGGCGTGGAGACACGCTCGAGGTGCTGCTGGGCCATCCAGGCGGCCCATACTTCACCAACAAGGGCGACGGCCACTGGTCGATCCCGAAGGGTGAAGCCGATGGCGGCGAGGTCGAGGCCGCCGATCTCCGCCTCGTCGCGCGGCGCGAGTTCGAGGAGGAGACCGGGAGCCCGGTCCCGGGAGCGTTGGACGACCTGCTCCCGCTGGACGAGATCACCCAGAAGGGAGGGAAGCGGGTGGTCGCTTGGGCCGTCGAGGGTGACCTGGACCCCGACACGGCGGAGAGCAACCTGTTCAGCGTGGAGTGGCCGCCGCGCTCGGGCCGGTTCGCGGACTACCCCGAGTTCGACGAGGTGGCCTGGATGACGCCGAACGAGGCTCGCCAGCGGATCAAGGAGTCCCAGATCCCGTTCATCGACCGGCTGGAAGCCGCGCTGGCCTCCGCCAGGGCCTAACCCTCAGGCGGGCTGCTCCGCATCGACCGGAACCCGTGCCTTGGCGGGAACTACGGATACCGGCGGGGCAGACATGGCCGGAAACGCCGCCCGGTAGCGCTCCACGAATCCGGTGCCGTCACCCTCGGCGAGGGTAGTCGCCGCCGCCATGCCAGCCTGCCGAGCATCGTCGAACCGCGCGCCCAAGTACGCCTCGAACTGGAGGGCTGCCATCGATCCGTAGAGCACCTGCCCAAGGGCTTCGAATTCCTCCAACGCAGCCCGGAACGCGGCCCGAGCATCGTCCCAGCGTTGCTCGGAAACGGCAACGAGGGCCGCGACCTGGCGGCGGGCGACCTGGTTCAGGCGTGTCGAGGGAGCGTCATCCAGGTCCGCCTGGAGATCCGCGGCCCGGGCAGGATCCGCGGCGCCCGCGGCTGAGATCGCGATGAGGGGCACGCTGGACTCCTGATTCGGTCCAGCGGCAGCCGCGATGCTGATCTCCATGGCCTCGTCCAGCCTGCCCATCCCAATGTGGACCAGGGCGATGAATGCGCGCTTGGTGCCGTAGGCCGACGTATCGACTCCGGTGCTGACCGTGTCGGCCAATGCGAGGTTCGCTTCCGCTCCGGCTAGGTCGCTGCAGAACGCCTGGCGAGCGGCCAGGCTGAGGAGGTACCAGGTCATACGGAAGGTATCGAGGTCCATGGCACCCAGCTCGGCAAGGACCGCGTCGCATTCCGCCCAGTTGCCCGCATCTCGGGCCGTATCGGCGATGGAGAGCAGCATTTGGGCGAGGAATCTGGCGTCTCCGCCGCGGCGGGCCAGCTCCGCGGTCTCGCGGCACAGAGCGTCCAGCTCATCGACGGTGATGTCGCCACTCAGCACGGTGAGCAGGTTGTTCCGCCCACGGATCATGGTCGGGATGTGGCCCGAGCGATCGGCCAGCGCGACCGCGCCGCGGAGGATGGCGACGGCCTCGTCCGGGCGCGACTGGAGGGCAGTTCCGCGCGTTATGAGGATGTCCGCGGTGAGTCGCGGCAAGCGACGGCCGCCGATGGCGGCCAGCGCCTGGTCGGCGGTGGTGACCGCCTCCTCGCTCCGCGCGGTGAGCATGTATGCCCGCGCCAGCTCACCCATCGCCGCGGCCCACCCCTCTGCATCGGGGGGCGTGACCGCGAGCACGTTCTCGAGGGCCGATGTCGCTCGCGAGCCCAGACCCAGGAGCAGCCCGGAACGAGCGAATAGCACTGTCGCTCGGAGCACGCCGTCGGCGTCGCCCGCTGCCCGGTACAGGTCGATCGCTTGGGTCGCATGCGCGACGGCATCGTTGCTGCTGAGCGAGGTCGAGGATTCTGCCGCTCGCTCATAGAGGGCGGCCTGCTCAGCGGGATCGGTGGTGACCGTGACTGCCTCTTCGAGGTAGTGGACCGCGCTGGCATGGGAATGGAGCGCCGCGGCCCGTTCGGCGGCGCCACGCAGCGCGATCCGGGCCTGCGCCCCCAGGGCATCGGCCTCCGGGCCGGCTGAAGTCGCCCGATATGCCTCGACGTAGTGGCTGGCCAGGACCCCAGCCAGCTCGTCGTCACCGAGCGATTCCATGTGACGGGCCACGGCCAGGTGCTTCGCGCGGCGATCCTTCTTCGCCAGCGACTCGTAGGCCACCTCGCGGACGACGGCCTGGAGGAATCGGTACTGGCCGCGCTCGGGAGAGCGTGGATCGTCGTCCCGAAGCAGCAGCTCGCGTTTCACGAGCCGGTCGAGCCCTGATTCCAACTCCTCCCCGCCC
>DASYGU010000133.1:0-4328 GCA_035999355.1 Candidatus Limnocylindria bacterium
CAGCGCGGGACGGCGGTTCCGATGGGTGCGGGCGAGCACGGCCAAACCTCCTCCTCATCCGGCCGCCGAGGAGATCTCGCGGTCGTTCGACCGATGCTACGCCGCCGCTTTCCGGCGGGTCAACGGTTCTACCAGTGCGGACCGGGTTTGGGTGGCGTTTCCTCCGCCTTCGACTTGCCTGGCTCGGGGCTGGATGGCGCCTCGGGCCCGCGCTCGATGGCGTCCTCGATCGCGCCAGCCAGGCCGCCCTGTGCGGCCCAGTCCGCCCGCGTCACCCCGTGTCTTCCACCCGCCTCTGCCCAGCTGGCCATCATCCCCGGGGAGGTGACGACCACCGGCTTGTCAGGGTGGAGATCTCTCAGGTCATCGACCAGGGTTTCCGCCCCATCCCCGGTCAGCCAGGCGTCATAGACGAGCACGTCCGCCTTCTCCACCTGCCAGCAGCGCTCGCCGTGGAGAACGGGGCACGGCGATCCGCCGACTGGCCCCTGGCATTGGTCGACCTCGTAGCCCGCTCGACGCAGCAGGTCGACCTCGATGTCCGACACGTCAAGGTCATGGTGGACGACAAGTACGCGGGTCATGCCTGAACTCCTTGGCCGGATGATTGGCCTCTCCTGCCAGGAAGGACAGTGCCCGATGGCCCCTTTCTCGCGGCCGAACGGCCTGAGACGGGAGACGGGAGCTCAGTGCTCGAAGCGGTAGCCCATGAGCCCCGGCACCCGCGCCATGGTTCGAACCACGAGCCCGGGCGTCTCTCCGGCGTCCAGCGCGTCATCGCGCCGGATGAGCGCCTCGCGGATGAGCCGTGCGCCGATGAACCGGAACGGCTCGGGCGGGAGGATCCGCTGCCGGCGCCCGACGAGCGGGAGCCGGGCCAGCGGATCGTTCGGGTCGTCCACCAGCGCGGCCAGGATTCGCCCCGCCAGGCGCGACGGGCCGGCCCCGTTTCCGGCGAAGCCGTACGCGTAGTGAACCCGCCGGCCATCTCGTGATCCGATCTCCGGGAACCGGTCGGCGCTGATGTCGATCGGGCCGCCCCAGGAGTCTTCGAACCGGACGTCTCGAAGCATGGGGAACAGGTGGTCGAAGTTGGACGCGACCCGGGCCACGGCATGTGCATCTGAGCTGAACGTCTTCCCGATCCGCCCGCCGAAGCCCGCCGCCCCGACCCCGGCCCCGAACGCGATCCGCCCGTCACGCGTGGTCCGGAAGTAGCTGATCGTGAACCGGGTATCACTGAGCAGCTCGTCCCCGGTCCAGCCCAGCGCGGCCAGCCGATCGGGGATGGGCTCGGTCACGATCATGTAGCTGCCCCAGGCCAGCAGCCGGAGCCGATGGCCGGGCCAGCCGGCTCCCCACGCGTTCACCGCGAGGACCGCCTCGTGGGCCAGGACTGATCCGTCGTCGGTGATGACGCCCACGCTCGGCTGGCCCGGGCCACCGCTGCCCGAGTGGGGGTTGATCCGGCGGACGCGGGTGTTCTCGTGGATCACCACGCCGCGTTCGATCAGGACGCGACGAAGTCCGCGCGCCAGCCGGGCCGGCTGGATCGAGGCTGCGCTGGGCATCCATTGGCCGTCCCGGAAAACCGGGGACGCGCAGACCGCCTGGACCCGCGCCGGATCCCAGGTGACGAGCTGACCATGGCCGCCCAGGCGAGCGACCGCCGCCGAGGATCGCTCGAAGCCGCTCTCGACGTTGGGAAATGCGTGCGCCGCGAGGTAGCCGGCCTTCCGATACCACGCGTCGATCCCGTGCTCGGTGCAGAACGCCCCGATCCCGTCGACCACCTCGTCGGCGGCCTTCGCGATCTCGAGCCCCGCCTCGGGGCCGTACTTCTTGACGAGGTACGGGAGCTGCTCCCACCAGCCGTGGACGAAGCCGCCGTTCCGCCCGGACGGCCCGCCGCCACAGATGTCCTGCTCCAGGAGCACGATCCGCATGCCCGGGTCCCGCTCGGTCAGGAAGTAGGCGGTCCACATCCCGGTGTACCCGCCACCGACGATCGCCACGTCGGCGATCTCGTGTCCCGTGAGCGGGGGAGCGGGCAACGTGCCGCCGGTCACTTGCTCGGTAGCGAGCGCCTCGCGGAGCCACCACGCCCGCCTGACCCCTGGCCGCGGCAGCGGCCAGGGTCGGTCCATCGTCGCGAACAACTCCACCCGCCGATCGTAGTCGGTGCGCCGGGTCGTGGCTCCAATTGGAGGAGCCGGCGCGCTCGCTATCCTTCGGCGATGCGGCTGACAGTGATCGGGGGCAGCGGCGGGTATCCGGGTCGCGGCCGCCCCTGCAGCGGCTACCTCGTCGAAGCCGATGGCTTCGCCCTCCTCATCGACCCCGGTTACGGGGTCGCCACGGCGCTCTCGATCGATGATCGGCTTAGGTTCGACGCGGTGCTCGTCAGCCATGCCCACCCTGACCACTGCGCCGACCTCAATCCGATTCTCCGAGCCCGCGCGTGGGCGGACGTTCTCCTGTCGCCGCTCCCCGTCCATGCACTGCCAGGAGCACTCGACGCCGTCCTGGCTCTCGATCGACCCGAGGTGCTGGCCGGCTCATACGTGCTCCGCGACTTCGAGCCCGACGGCGAGCTGAGCATCGGGCCGTTCCAGGTCCTCACCGCACCGCTTCCCCACCCGCGGCCCAATCTCGGGTTCCGCATCAGCGTCGGCGGGCGATCCCTGGTGTACACCGGCGACTGCGGCCCCTCCGACGGGCTGATCCACCTTGCCGATGGCGCCAACCTCCTGTTGGCGGAGGCCTCGTACGCCGAGACCGTCCCGCCGGAGCTCGTCGGCTCGCTCTCGAGCGCGGCAGACGTCGGTCGCGAGGCTGCAACGGGCGGAGTCCAACGCCTGGTACTCACTCACCTCGTGCCGAAGACCAACGAGGCCGATGCGGTCGCCGCCGCGGCGCGCGGTTTCGCCGGTCCCATCGACGTGGCGCGCCCGGGTCTCGTCGTGGAGGCTTGACCGGCCCAATCGGAGGGCAGACCAGGCCAGTCCCGGTTGAGCCGTATTAGCCTGACGTTCGGGTAGCGGCATACTGTCGAAGTGACGACGAACGGAGATCCGGCCCGGACCGCGGTCGTGGTCGACGGCCTGAGGACGCCCTTCGGGCGGTATGGCGGAGCACTGGCACACGCCCGTCCGGACGACCTGGCGGCCCACGTCATCAAGGCCGTGGTCGAGCGGACCGGCATCGATCCGGCGTCCATCGACGATGTGATCATCGGCGCCGCCAACCAGGCCGGTGAAGACAACCGCAACGTGGGCCGGATGGCCGTCCTGCTGGCCGGCCTGCCGACATCGGTCCCGGGCCAGACCGTGAACCGGCTCTGCGGGAGCGGGATGTCCGCGATCGTGGCCGCCGCGCACGCCATCGCGGCCGGTGACGGCTCAGTGTTCGTGGCCGGCGGCACCGAGTCGATGACCCGCGCGCCCCTGGTCATGGCCAAGCCCTCCGCCGCGTTCCCGCGCGGCGAGCAGACGATCTACGACACCACCCTGGGCTGGCGGTTCACGAACCCCCGGCTGGCGGAGGCCCACTATCCGTATTCGATGGGCGAGACGGCGGAGAACGTGGTCGAGAAGATCGGCGTCAGCCGGCAGGACCAGGACCGATTCGCGCTCGAGTCGCACCGCCGGTGGGCGGTCGCGCACGAGGCCGGGCGGTTTGCGGACGAAGTCATCCCGATCTCGGTGCCGGGGGCGAAGAAGGGCGAGACCGTGACCGTGGACCGCGACGAGCACCCACGACCGGACACCACCCTGGAGCAGCTCGCCGGCCTGAAGCCGGCCTTCCGCAAGGACGCTTCGGGATCGGTCACCGCCGGAAACAGCAGCGGGATCAACGACGGGGCCGCGGCGGTGGTGGTCATGGGCGAGGAACGGGCTAAGGCGGCCGGCCTGCGGCCGATCCTCCGGATGCGCTCATCGGCGGTGGCTGGGGTGGATCCGGCGACGATGGGTCTCGGCCCCATCCCGGCTTCGCGCCTCGCGCTCGAACGGGCCGGCCTGTCGGTCGGCGACCTGGACCTCGTGGAGCTGAACGAGGCCTTCGCCGCCCAGGCACTCCCCGTCATGCGCGAGCTGGGGCTTGATCCGGAGAAGGTCAACGTCAACGGTGGGGCCATCGCCATCGGTCATCCGCTCGGAGCATCCGGCGCCCGCCTGGTGGCGACCCTTGCCCACGAGATGCGCCGCCGCGGGGCGCGGTACGGGCTGGCCACCATGTGCATCGGCGTCGGCCAGGGGATCGCGACGGTCTGGGAAACCGCGGAATGAAGGAGACGACATGAAGGACCAGATGCGTCGGGCGATCGT
>DASYGU010000224.1:0-6026 GCA_035999355.1 Candidatus Limnocylindria bacterium
ATCGGTGAGCGTCCAGCTCTCGGCCAGCGATGCGTAGACCGCACCGTCGTCGTCGATCCGGGTCAGGCCGGCATACAGCTGCAGGAGGAGCTGCACGTCCCCCGCGCTCGAGATGAATGCCGGATCGAGCGTCCCCGCCTCACCGGCCAGGTAGCGCAGCGGACGACCGCCAGCGGAGGCGGGTCCGGCACCGGGAACGATGACCGCGATGAGGGTGAGGGCCGCGACGAGCAGCCCGGCCGCCGCGCTCAGGCGGCGCATGCCAGGGTCAAGGGCGGCTCCGGGACCAGGCCGGCGTCGTCGTTCGGCGGCGCACGGCCGGTAGTATAGGTGCCCGTGGAGCAGACCCATGAACACCGGTTCCGGCACCAGCCGGCAGGGTCGCTCACCCTCCGTCAATTCGTCGAGTCGCTCCGGCGCTGGACGCCGGAGATGCGACAGATCGCCCAGATCGCCCTGACCCGGACCGATGCCGAACGCGCGCAGTACCTGCAGGGCTACCACCACGGGCACGAGGAGCGGCCCGCGGCGTCGCTCGACTCGTTCGTCCGGTGGGCGTACTCCGATCCGCGGATCGATGCCGTCCCGTCCCTCCTGGCCGAGATCGAGCGCCCCGACAGCGCGTACGAGGGCGCGCTCCTCCACGAGGCGGAGGTCCTCGTCCGAACCCGGGGCGAGGGTCGGACCCCCGCCCAGCGGGTGGCTGACTACCTCGGCCTGCTCGGCACCGAGAGCAGCGAGCGGGTCAGGCTCACGATCAGCTCGCTCCTCCCGATCGGCACCCCGGAGCCGATCGTGACCGCGACGATTCGCCAGATGCGCCGATCCTGGCTTGAGATCTACGGCGATGACCCGTTCTTTGCCGAGGACTGACCGGGCCGGCATTCTCCCGCTGCTGATCGCGGCTGTTCTCGCGACCCAGGCTGCGTCCTTCGCCGCGCCGGCCGTCGTTCGCGGCCACTCGATCCTGCTCGATGCCGATCCGGCACCCAACAGCGTCATCCCCGCCTCGCCCTCGCAGCTGTCCCTGTTCTTCAGCGAGGCGGTGGACCCGCGCTCGATCAGCATCGAGGTCGTCAACTCGGAGCAGCACCCGGTCGTGGGCGTCGGGGCGCCGAGCGTGGACAGCACCGGCCAGGTCGTGCGCGCCACGCTGCCCAAGCTCGACCCCGACACCTACACCGTCGAGTACTCGGTCGTGTCCGCTGTGGACGGCCATCCATCGGCCTCGCTGTACGCGTTCGTGCTTGATCCGACCGGCACCGAGCCACCGCCCGGGCTCCCGCTGCCCTCTGACACGGCCGCCCCACCCGATCCGGTGGCTGTCGCCGCTCGTTGGCTGACCACGGTCGCCGGCCTCCTCCTGCTGGGCGCGGTCATGGCGTGGCTCTTCCACCGGCGCTGGATCGGTGCCGAGGACCGCGTTCCCGTCCCGTGGGTCCCGCTCGCGGCGCTCGCGGGGATCGGCTCGGTGGCCCTCGTCGGATACGTGGCGCGCTCCGCGGCCGGGGCCTTCAGCCACGGCCATGGCCAACCGGCCGGCCTTCCCTTCGATCCGCTCGCGCCGTTCGGCTGGACCGCCTTCGCAATCGCGATGCGGATCGCGCTCATCGGCCTGGTCGTCGCAGGCGTGGTCGCCGCAACCGCCGGATCGAGCGCCGGCCGGCGTCGGCTGATGGTCGTGGGCGGCGCAACCGTGGTCGCCCTGTTCGGAATGAGCCTGACCGGTCATGCCGCTGCCCTCGGCGGACCGATCTGGGCAATGGTCGACGCTGCCCACCTGATCGCGATCGCGGCCTGGCTCGGCGCCCTGCCCGCCCTGGCGGTCCTGGCTCGCCGGTCGGGGACCGGGCGTGCCGCGTTCGCGGTCCACGCCCGTGTGGCGCTGGTGGCCGCCCCGCTCGTGATCCTGACCGGCCTGGCCAATTCGCCGCTCGTCGTCGACGACTCGCGAGAGCTGGTGGCATCCGGGTACGGGAACCTGCTGCTGGCCAAAACGCTGCTGGTCTCGGTGGCCGTCGGCCTCGGGTCGGCGAGCTACTTCCTCGCCCGGGGCGGGGGCCGGCGGCGACTGGCGGCGGTGGCCGGTGGCGAGGTCGTGGTCGCGATCATGGCCGTCGTGGTCGGCGTGTCGATGGTCAGCATTCAGCCCGCGACCGACCGCCCACCGTCGACCGTCGATCCGCGACTGGGCGTGGCGCACGTCTACGGGGAGGGCGGCGGCTCGAGCGTGCATGGCATCGTGGATCTGCCCGAGCCCGGGGTGCAGTCCTACTCGTTCTCGGTGGCCGACCCCGAGACCGGCGCCGGTCGCGAGGACGTGGCCGAGGTGACGGTCACCTTCGTGCCACCCGCCGGCAGCGGGCTGGTGTCCAACACCGAGCTCGCTGAGCCGACTCAGCAGCCGTGGATCTGGACCCTGCGCGGCGCGTTCACACCGGTCGTCGGGAACTGGGAGCTGGAGATTGCGGTGCATCGCGGCCGGCTCGTCGAGGACCGGATGAAGATGCCGCTCGCCGTACGCCAGGTCCTTCAGTCGACGCCGCTCCCGCCGGCAACGACCGGCAGCCAGATCCTCGGTGTCGTCGCCGCCCCGACGGCCGGCCTCCCGGCCGGAGCCGCGGGCTGGATCGTCCCCATCCTGCTGCTGGGCGGCGGAGCCGTCGCACTCGCGGTGGAACGAGCGCAATCGCCGGGACCGGTTCGAGGCCGTCGCCTGATCCGCGGGATCCGGGTGGCCGTGCTCGGCGCGGCGGTCGTTATCGGCGTCTCCCTGGTGGCGCGGGACCTGGTGGCCGCGGCCAACCGCGCGCCCGACGAATGGGCGGAGGCGGCGAACCCGCTGGCCGACGACCCCGATGCGGCGGCGGCCGGTGAAGAGCTGTACCGGGCCAACTGCCAGAGCTGCCATGGCCCCGAGGGCGCGGGCGACGGACCCGCGGCTGACGACCTGAGCCGACCACCGGCGGATCTCGCCGCGATCGTTCCGGATCGCCTTGACGGCGAGCTGGGATGGACGATCGCGGCCGGCGTGGCCGGCACCCAGATGCCGGCCTTTGGCACTACCCTGTTGGACGGCGAGCGCTGGGAGCTGGTGAGCTACCTCCGCTCGCGCTGGCCGCTTGCCGCAGGAGACGATGCCCCGTGAGAACGCTTCGCCGTGCCGGAGCCGCGACGATGCTGGTCATCGCCGCCTTCATGGCAGGATGTCAGCCCGCCACCTGCCCCGATCCGTCGATCACGCTGGCCGCCACGGTGACGGCGGATTCGATGGATCCATCGGCGCTGACCGCCTGCAAAGGACAGGAAGTGACCCTCGAGGTCACGAGCGAGACCGATGGAATCCTCCACATCCACGGCTATGACGAACAGGTTCCCGCGACCCCCCTCGAACCGGGAGAGGAGCGCACCCTCGAGTTCACCGCTGACGTCGCGGGGCAGTTCGTCATCGAGCTCCATGCTCGCGACGGCGAGACGGAAACCGAGATCGGCATCCTGACCGTCAATGAGCCGTAGGCCGGGGCGGCCCGCCGTCGTCACGGCGGCCACCATCCTCGCTCTCGCCGCGACGATGGTCGTGCCGGGGGCCGCCTTGGGCCACGCCCTGGGTTCCACGTTCCCGCTCCCCGTCCCGCTCTGGCTCTACCTCGCCGCGGCGGCGGTCGCCGTCGCCGCGTCGTTCGTGGTGGCCGTGGTGGTCGTCAAGCCACCGGGAGATCAGCCTCGCTACCGCACCTGGCCGGTCTCACCGCGGACCGCACGGATCGGAGGCTTCGTGCTCCGCATCCTCGGTCTCGTCTGGTGGTACGGCGCGATCGCGGTCGGGTTCGCGCTGGGCGGAATCACGTACATCCCGGCCGTCCTGTTCTGGATCGGCATCTGGGTGGGTGTCCCAATCGCCGCCGCCGTGCTCGGCAACCCATGGCCCTCGCTCAGCCCGTTCCGTACGACGTACGACGCCGTTGATGCCCTCGTGCGCTGGATCGCGGGCGGGCGGCGCCTGGACCTCGGCGTGCACATTCCGAACCTCGGCCGCGGGCCGGCCGTGGTCCTGCTCTTCGTGTTCCTGATCATGGAGCTGGTCTGGCCCGACCGCCTGAACCCCGTGTCGCTGGCCGCCGCACTGGCCGTCTACACGGTCGCGACCGTGCTCGGGATGGTCATCTTCGGGAGCGTGACCTGGCTTCGATCCTTCGAGCTGTTCGAGATCCTGAACGGCTGGTTCGGTCGGGTTGGTCCCGCCGGCCGTCGGACGGAGCGCGCGGCGCTGTGCACCGGCTGCACCGATGGCTGCTCACCGGAGCACTGCGTTGACTGCGCCGAGTGCATGGCCGCGCGCGACGACGACGACCAGACCGTCGAGCTGCGGTGGTGGATCACCGGCCTCACCGAGCGGACGCCCGGCGGATGGGGTGACGCCGCGTTCATCATCCTGGCCCTGGCGGGAGTCACGTTCGATGGCCTGCAGGAGACCGGGCTCGGGGCCCGCCTTCTCTCATTCCTGTTCACGCCGCTGTCCACCGTGTTCGGCCCGTTGGCCGCGAGCTACCTGTCCCCGAGCATCCTGCTCTTGGGCCTGTTCGTCTTCTTCCTGGGGGCGTTTGCGCTGGCCGTGTTCCTGACCCAGCGCATCGGCTCAGATGCGGCCGCCGGGACTTCCCGATCGCTCGGCCACGTGGCCGGCACCTACGCCCCGACCCTGCTCCCGATCGCCGCCGGCTACCTCATCGCGCACTACCTGACCCTCCTCATCCAGGGAATCATCTGGCTCCCGCTCCTGATCATCGATCCCACGGCCCTGGCCCCGGTCCTCGACTGGATCCCGACCGCGTTCATCTGGTACCTGTCGGTCGCCGCGATCGTGGGCGGGCACATCGCCGCCGTGGTACTCGCTCACCGACTCGCCCTCCGCGACCACGCCAAGCGGCCGATCCTCGCCGGCCTGCCCCTCGTCCTGCTCATGATCGGCTACACCGTCCTGTCGCTCTGGATCATCGCCCAGCCGATCGTGGTCGAGCCGGTCTGAGCCGGTGGAACTGAGCCTGGCGCTGGCCTTCGCGGCCGGCGTGGTCTCGTTCATCACGCCCTGCGTCCTGGCCCTCGTTCCGGTGTACCTCGCGGTGCTGGCCGATGCCGCGGTGGTTGCGCCGGCGCCTGCCGTCGCCGAGGCGCCACCGGCGGTTGGCGGCCGTCGCCCGATGCTCGTCGCGGCCGCCCTGTTCACGCTCGGGTTCAGCACCGTGTTCGTCCTGCTCGGGATCTCGGTCGGCCTGATCGGGATGGCGCTCTTCCGGGAGCCCCTCGTTCGTCAGCTGGCCGGCGTGGTCGTCATCGGGCTGGGACTGCTCATGACCGGGATGTTCGGGCCGGTTCTCGACCGTCTGCCGAACCCGGCCTCGGCCCTGCCGCCCGCCACCGCGCGCGAAACGCGGGCCCTGGCGCTGGGAGCGGTGGTCGCCATCGGCTGGACCCCGTGCATTGGTCCGGTGCTGGGCGCGATCCTGGCGATGGGCGCCTCCACCCAGGACGTGGTGAGCGCCACCTTCCTGCTCATCGCCTACTCGCTCGGGCTGGCGCTCCCGTTCCTGCTCACCGCCGCCTTCCTGCCCCGTGCCCGGCCGGCGCTGCGCTGGCTGCGCGCCCACGAGCGCCCGATCCGGATCGCGGCCGGGCTGGCTGTCGCGGCGGTCGGGGTCCTGATCGTGCTGGACGCGTTCACCCGACTGGCCGGGTTGTTCGGCGAGTTCTTCCTCTAGCCCTCGAGCCTTCCTCTACTCCTCGTCGGGCGGGGCCAGAAGGAAGCGGTACAGCAGCGCGACGACGACGGCGCCGAGGAACGGTCCGATCCACCACACGTACCAGTTCGTGTAGTCGCCGGCGGCGACCGCCAGCCCGAACCAGCGGGCCGGGTTCATGGCCGCACCGGTGAGCGACGCGCCGAAGAAGATGTCCACCGCGACCGCGAGGCCGATGGCGAGCCCGCCAATAGCCGGGCCGCGCTTGTCGACCGCGGTTCCGAAGACCGC
>DASYGU010000271.1:0-6454 GCA_035999355.1 Candidatus Limnocylindria bacterium
TGCGGTGGGTCACCCCGGTCGAGGCGATCGAGCCGAAGGCGCTGTTCGACTACCTCCGCTCGCGTCGGGGCGCGGGCAGCGCGAGTGGCGAATTGGTCGCCGCTCCAGGAGCCGCGCGGCGCGTGCTCGAAGGCCTCCGCCACCACGAGATGGTGGCCATCGCCGCCGACCGTGACGTGGGCACCGCCACGGTAGAGGTGGAGTTCTTTGGCCACCCGGCGCGCATGCCCTCCGGACCCGCCACGCTCGCGCTGCTCACCGGGTCGCCGGTCGTGATCATCACCCTGCGCCGGACCGGCCACGGGCAGTTCGTGGCCTGGAGCGAGCAGATCCCGTGGACTGCCACCGGCGACCGGCCGGCCGACATCCAGGCCCTGACCCAGCGCATCACCGACACGCTGGCGCGTCACATCAGCGAGGCGCCGGAGCAGTGGTGGGGATCGTTTCAGCCGGTGTGGGACGACCTGACCCCCGGGACGGTCCAGGCCTGATGGACCGATCCCCCTCGGCTGGAGACCGCGGCAAGGCCGACCTCCACCTCCACACCCTGTACTCCGACGGGACCGCACGCCTGGTCGATCTGCTGGACTGGATCGAGCATCGGACCGATCTCGACCTCGTCGCGATCACCGACCACGATCGGATCGACGGCGCGACCCGCGCCGCGGCGATGCACGCGGCGGGCGACTATCGGTTCCAGTTCGTGATCGGTGAGGAGATCACGACCCGCAGCGGCCACGTGGTGGGGCTGTTCCTCGAGGAGCGGATCCCGCCGTTCCGGTCGGTGGCCGAGACGATCGAGCGGATCCACGCCCAGGGCGGGCTCGCGGTCGCGGCCCACCCGCTCGGCGTCTTCCTCTCGCTCGGGAGCGGCAGCCTCCTCCGCCTCCAGTCGGACCCGAACCCGCAGCGCCACCTGGACGCGGTGGAGCTCATCAATCCCAGCCTTGGGGGCCGACTTCGCCACGGCGCCCTGGCCCGTCTGAACGCCGAGCGGCTCCATCTGCCCGGGATGGGCAACTCGGACGCCCACGTGCTCGAGACGGTGGCCAGCGCCTGGACCTGGTTCCCTGGATCGAGCGCGGATGACTTCCGTGCGGCCCTGGACGCGGGCCTCGTCGAGCCGGGCGGCAGCCACTGGAGCACGGGTCATAACGTGGCCGTCTACGGCCGTCAGCTGATGGCCAAGGCCCGAAAGCTCGGGCATACTCTCCGCCCGTCTGGAGAGTGGCGATAGACCGTGATTGAGGCCCCCGAGGCGACGGGCCGCGACGCTCGCGTGGAGCCGTCCAGCCCGCCGGCGCCCCGTGCGCCGCTGAAGATCGGCATCGTCAGCCCGTATGGCTTTCCCCATCCGGGCGGCGTGAACGAGCACGTCCGGCACACGTATGAAGAGCTGCGCTCACTCGGGCACGACGCGTGGATCATCACGCCCAAGTACGGCGCCGAGCGCGACAGCGAGGGACGCGTCATCCGGCTCGGCACCGGCTGGGCGGTCCCGAGCAACGGGAGCGTGGGCCGGCTGACCCTGGGCTGGCGGTTGCGACCTCGGATCCGTGACCTTCTGGCCGCCCATCGGTTCGACGTCCTCCATTACCACGAGCCATTCGTGCCGTTCCTGGGACCCGCGGTCCTCAGCGAGTCGGAAACGGTGAACATCGCCACCTTCCACGCGTTCGGTGGATTCTCCCCGTCGTATTGGGTGGGAAGCCGGGGGACGACCCGCCTGACCGCGCGTCTCCATGGGCGGATCGCGGTCAGCGGTGCCGCCCGCCACTTCATCGGCCGCTATTTCCCGGGCGACTACCGGATCATCCCGAACGGCGTCGAGATCGAGCCATTCGCCAGCGCGCAGCCATTCGAGGAGCTGCGCGACGGCACGCTGAACATCCTGTTCGTGGGCAGGCTCGAGGACCGGAAGGGCCTCACCTACCTACTCCGCGGCTACCACCGGCTGCGGAAGCGCCACGTGGACGCCCGGCTGATCGTGGTCGGCGACGGGCCGCGCCTCCGCGAGTACCGCCGATACGTGGCCACCCGGCGGATCCGCGATGTCGAGTTCGTGGGCCACGTTCCGCTCGACGCCAAGCTCCGCTACTTCGCCAGCGCGGACATCTTCTGCGCGCCCTCGACCGGCCAGGAGAGCTTCGGGATCGTGCTCCTCGAGGCGATGGCCGCCGGCCTCCCAATCGTGGCCTCGGACATCCACGGCTACAAGCAGGTGGTGTCCCGGGACATCGAGGGCTATCTCGTCGAGCCGCGCAACCCGCGCGCCATCGCCGCCGCCCTGTATAAGCTCGCGCGCGACCCAGAGCTCCGCGACCGCATGGGCGAGGCGGGACGGGCCAAAGCGCCCGAGTACTCCTGGGAACGGGTCACCGAGCAGGTGGTCGCGTACTACCACGAGGTCCGCGACCGGGTCCTGGCCTAGACGGTCTCCTGCGGCGCCTCGGCCTCGTGGAACGGGCGCCGGTACGCCCGCTCTCGCTGGTGGACGACGAAGCCGTTCGCCTCGTACACGCCCAACGCACCGGTCGGGTTGTCGGCGTCCACGCCGAGGACGGCATCGGTCATGCCCCGCTCGCGGAAGGCGACCAGGCTCTGGGACACGAGCGCGCGGGCAAGGCCCTGGCGTCGCCATGGCCGGCGGACGCTGACCCCGGCCAGCAACCCTCGCCGGCCTCCGGTCTGCTGGTTGAACTCGCGCATGACCATGTTGTTGACCTGGCCCGCCACCTCGTCCCCGGCCCACGCCACCCGCCACAGCTCAGGCTCGAAGTCCGGGCCGCTGAAGAAGCGACGGAACGCCTGCTCGGACAGGTCCATCCCGCCCCAGTGATCGGCGAACGCCTCGGTATCCGCATTCCAGATCGTGCGGTGGTCCTCCGGCCGAACCGGTCGGACCTCGATTCCAGACGGCAGCGAGAACTCCTCGATGTCATCCAGGTTGGGCCGGAGCATCTCGAAGAAGTAGCGCGCGGTCGTGAACCCCTCGGACGCCAGGAGCGCCATGGCCCCGACCTGGGTCTCATTGCACCAGGTTTCGAACCGCTGGTCGGTGCCCGCGCGGACGTCCTGGCCGGCTTCGATCTCCCGCAGTCGGCGCTGGTTGGCATGCAGGATGGCGCGGCCCAGCCCTCGCCGGCGCCAGGCGGGATGGACCGATCCCCACAGCGCGTAGTTCCGACCGCCGTCGGTGTCCTCGGTCCAGTGGACCTTGCCGTAGCCGATGAGCGCCCCATCGACCTCGGCCAGCAGGACATCCTCGAGCGGGTCCCACGTCGATGCGTGGGCAAACCACTGGGCCAGTCCCGCCACGTCGTGACGGTCCTCGATCTCGTCGGCCTCGTCCGAGGTGTTGAACAGCCCGGCGATCGCCTCCAGGTCGTCTGGCAGGCGCATCCGGCGAAAGGCCAGACCCGCGATCGGCGGCGCATCCGCGACGTTC
Organism: Candidatus Limnocylindria bacterium; assembly: GCA_035999355.1. Classification (GTDB taxonomy): domain Bacteria; phylum Chloroflexota; class Limnocylindria; order QHBO01; family QHBO01; genus DASTEQ01. Next base: position 3,449 of record DASYGU010000271.1, read on the forward strand.
ACCCGCACGGGGGCGATGGTCATCGGTTCACCTCGAACGGTCGCCGATAGGCGGTGAAGCGCTCGGTGACGACGAATCCGTTGTCGGTGTAGACGCCGAGCGCGCCGGTCTCGTTGTCGGCGTCCACGCCAAGGACGCCCTCGGCCATTCCCTGGTCGCGGAGCACGACCAGGCTGCGAGCGACCAACGCCCGGGCCAGGCCGCGGCGACGCCACGGGCGGCGGGTGAACACCGAGTCCAGCCAGCCGTGCTTCACCCCGAGCTTGGCGTTGGCCTCGTGATAGATGGCGTTGATCGACGCCCCAGCGATCTCGTCGCCGTCGAACGCCACGACATGGAGCGACGGGTCGAAGTCGTCGTCGGCGATCCACTTCTGGAACGCGGCGTCCGAGCTGTCGATCCCGCCCCAGTGGTCGAGGAAGGCCTCGTTGTCGGCGATGAACAACCGATGCGCGTCATCCCGGGACACCGGTCGCACCTCGATCCCATCCGGCAGCGGCGGCACCTCGATTGGCTGGCTCAGGTCGCGGTTCATGTGGAAGAACCACCGCACCGGCGCGTAGCCATGCTCGGAATACAGGGCCTGCGCGCCGAGGTCCTTCTCGGATGCCCAGCTGCCGGCCACGCGCGGCCGGTCGACGTCCTGGCCGGCTGCCAGCTCGTCGATCCGTTCCCGCGCGAAGGCAAAGAGGGTGGTGCCGATCCGGCGGCGACGCCAGGTCGGGTCGACCTCGCACCAGGATCGGTACTCCCGCAGGCCGTCGTTGGTGTCGATCCACTCGACCTTGCAGAAGCCCACCACGGTTCCGTCCACCTCCGCCACCCGCATCTCGGTGGCGGGGTCGAACTTCTCGTCCGGGCGCAACTCCAAGCCGATCTGCTGCTCGGTCATCCGCTCCTGGAATTGGTCCGCCGCGAACGCCGCATTCGCGACGCGGGTCAGCTCCGGGATGTCCGCCTCGCCCGCGAACGGGCGAAGCTCGATCCGGAGCCCGGTATCGGTCATGTCAGCCATTGTCAGCCCACCCTCTTGAGGCGGCCGGTCCGCTTGGCGTACCGCTCCGCGCGCCCGAAGGCCCACAGGCCCAGGGGAATGAAGACCACCGCCATGATGAGCAGTGGCCAGACGTCATGGATCAGCTGGTCGATCCCCACCCCGTCAATCAGCCCCGCCCGCACCCCGTCGAGGACGTATGTCGCCGGCGAGAACTGGCTGATGAACTGCATCCACTCGGGCAGGACCTCGATGCTGTAGTAGACCCCGCTCACCAGCAGCAGGACCGACTGGAGGACGAACACCATCTGCGCCCCGCGCTCGACGTACATGAGCGGGAGGATGGAGGCCGCGATCCCGATCCCGATGAAGCTGATCGTGCCCAGCAGGGTGAACGCGATCACCGTTGCCCAGTTCGCCTGCGAGAGGTCGAGCTCGAAGAACAGGGCCAGCGCCAGCAGGACGAACAGGGTGTGGACCAGGCCGAAGATGACCGCGTAGAAGGCGGCTCCGAGCAGCTGGGCATAGCGCCGGATGGGCGCCATGAACGTGTACTCAAGTGTGCCTTCCCAGCGCTCCCACTGGACCGCTTCGGCGATGAACTCGAAGACGATGGCCAGGTAGCTCCAGAAGATGGTGCCGATGACCAGGACGAGGAGCAGGTGCTCATCGCCCAGGCTCTCGCCGATGAGGGTGACCGCCAGGGCGCCCGCCACCGAATAAACGAGCCAGGCGACTTCCCAGCCCCAGTAGCGCTTGGTGAGGTTGAAGTTGCGCTCGACGAAGGCCATGGAGGCCCTCAGGTCGCGCGTCAGCATGGCCATCGGACTATTCCTCCTCGTCCTCGGTCTCTTCCTCGACGTCGTCGTCGAGGGACCGTCCGGTGTAGGTCATGAACACGTTGTGCATGGTCGGCTCCTGCCCGTGATCCGCCGCGACCAGCGCCTTTAGGCGCTCGGGCGTGTCCTCGGCCACGATCCGGCCTTCGTTGAGGATCCCGATCCGCAGGCACAGGCGCTCGGCCTCGTCCATGTCGTGGGTCGTCAGCACGATCGTCGCGTCATGCGTGTCGCGCAGATCCTCGACGAAGCTCTGGACCTCGAGCTTGGACCGTGGGTCGAGCCCGGTCGTGGGCTCGTCCATCAGGAGCAGGATCGGACTGGTCAGGAGGGCGCGCGCGATGGCCACCTTCTGCTGCATGCCTCGGCTCAGCTGCTCAACGGGCCGGCCCAGACGCTTCTCGGCAATGCCGAGCCGCGACAGGATCCGGATGGCCTCGGCTTTCGCCTCCTTCGCATCCATGCCGTACAGGCGGGCGGCGTAGGCCAGGTTCTCGAACGGGCTGAGCTTCTTGAAGAAGGCCGCGTCCACGCTGACCCGGTTGATCATCCGCTTGACGGCCATCTCGTCGCGCTCGATGTCCTTGCCGAAGACCTCTACCTTCCCCGTGTCGAGGGTGAGCAGGGTGGAGAACAGCCGGATGAGCGTGGACTTCCCGCTCCCGTTCGCGCCCAGCACGCCATAGATCTCGCCACGCTCGATACGCAGCGAGACGTCGTTGATGGCCATCACCGGTCGCTTCTTGCGCCCGACCTGGAACCGCTTGGTGACGTGCTCGGCCAGCAGGGCGGGGAGCGCCGTGGGCGTAGCCTCGGAGCGGGCAGGCGCGGCGACCCGCGGCTCCTCCGCCGTCACGGCGAGGCGCTCATCGGTCATCGTCTTGGCCTGTGTGTCGAGTCCGGTCTGCATCTGTGGTTCCTGTCTGGCTGAACCGATGGCTTCCGTTTGACCGATACGGACCGGGCAACAAAAGAGCCGTGGTCCGGACCGGTCCCACGGCTTGGTGCTTGTCGGCGGTTGCCCGCCGGAATCAGCTGGTCGTGGGCATAGATCTCCCGTTTCGCGGATCGTTGGAAACCGAGCGTGTCATGCGGAAGCGGCTCCTCGTTGCGAACGGGAAGGATGGCAGGTGGCGGCTACACCCGGCGCTGGAACGCCCGCGGAGTCTACGG
>DASYGU010000154.1:0-2131 GCA_035999355.1 Candidatus Limnocylindria bacterium
GAGATGGTTCGCCAGGCTACGTCGCTCATCGGGACCTCCATCGGACACTGCAGGCGCACGCATGATGTGCAATCTGCCGGCGGTCTGCGTTCGGTTTCGACATGGTGCGGGTCAGAGAAGGGTTCGCAGGCCGGCTTCCAGGTCACGGGGCTGGTAGCCGAGGTCGCGCTTCGCCTTCTCGCTTGACGCCCAGTACGTGACCCCGTTCGAGGCTCGGATCATCTCGGCCACGTTCGGCTCGTCGCCGGGCAGCAACGGACCGATGGCCTCCGCCACCGGCGCGAGGGCCTGCATCAGCCACGACGGGGTCGTGATCTTCGGCGGCTCCCGGCCGGCCAGGGCCGCCGCACGTCGGACGACCTCGCGCAGGGTGGCCAACTCGCCGCCGAGGACGTAGGACTGGCCGATCGCACCGCGGTCGTGGACCAGGACGATCCCGGCGGCCACGTCGTCCACATGGACAAAGCTTCCCCCGAGATCCGCGGCGCTGAGGACCGACAACGTGCCGGCCATCGCCTCGCGAATGACGCCGCCCGCCTGGGAATGATCGCCAGGGCCGTAGACCATCCCCGGTATGGCGATCAGGACGGGAGCGTCGGCCGCGATCCGCTCCTCGGCCGCCTGATGGGCGAGGAATTTCGTCTCGTCGTAGTAGGAGAGGAAGGCAGGTGGCTGAGGCCGCCGGTACGTCTCGTCCACCACCTGACCATGCGTGTCCCCGAACGTATTCACGGTCGACGTGTAGATCGTGCGGGCCACGTCGGCGGCGACGGCCGCGTCGAGCACGGCCCGGGTGGCGACCACGTTCGCGGTGAACATCGCCACGTGCTCGGACTCCGCGATGCCCACCCGGTAGACCCCGGCCAGGTGGAAGACGGCGGACACACCGGCCATCAACTCGGTGAGCCGCACCGCATCCATGGCGCCCAGGTCGCCGGCGACCAGCGTGCAGCCAAGCTCCTCGAGAATGGTCGCGGGACCGGGATCACGAACGATGGCCACGACCTCGTCGCCGCGCTCACGCAGCTGGCGGATGAGGGCCAGGCCGATGAACCCGCCACCACCGGTCACGAATGCCCTCACGGAGCGCTCGATCGGACGTCCATGGCCCGCATCATGACGCGGCAGGACCATCGGCACATGGCGGGAAATCGGGGACCGGCTATCCTGCCCCGGTGATCAGCAACATGAGCTCGCGGGCGTTGCCCATGGCCGTCGTCGGGTTGAGCCTCGTCTTCTTCTGGGTCCTCGTGGCGTTCGCGCTCGCCGGAGGCGGGAACCTCACCGATCCGGCCGAGATCCTGACCCGCGGTGCGCAGGCCACCGCCCACGCCGACAGCTTCCACTTCTCCATGTCCGTGGAGGGCAGCATCATCGATGCCGATAGCGGCGACCCGGTTCCGCTTGACGGCGTCAGCGTCCAGGGCGACGTCGACGTCGCCGGCGAGGCCGCGCAGGTCGCTTTCTCGCTGCCCATGCTGTTCGGCATGGAGGGCGAGGTCATCGTCATCGGCGAGGACGTCTATCTCCTGACCGCGATGGCCGGCGACCAATGGCTCCATCTGCCCGCCAGCCCGGACGAAGAGACCGAGCCTCTGGGAGACCCGCCGACCGACGAGGAGATCGCGGACAAGGTCAACGAGTTCGTGACCACCGATGGCGTGGGTGTCTCTCTCCTCGCCGACCAGGCGTGCGGTGACGACACCTGCTACCACCTCCAGGTCTCGGTTTCCGAAGAGGCGCTCGCTGCGCACCAGGGTGAGATGCCGGACATGGGTGCGCCGGAGATGGGTGGCGTCGGGGAGATGCTCCCGAATCCCCAGTTCAGCGGGCCAGCGGTCGTGGACCTCCTGTTCGACAAGAACGGCCTGTGGCTCCGCTCGATCGTGGTCGCCAGCGAAGGCGAGGCGGGAGCGGCCAGTTTCACGGTCGACTTCATCGAGTACGACACGTCGTTCGACATCAGCGCCCCGCCCGCCGACCAGGTCATCGAGGCCGACGACTTCCCCTTCTTCCAGTGATCTGAGCCGCGCCCCGAGCGCGGTGTGGGTGAGCCTCCTGTCCGCGTGCTGCTGACGGGTGCCCGGGCGCACCGCTTCTTTGCCGACCCCCGTTGACGACGGACCGGCGG
>DASYGU010000095.1:0-1878 GCA_035999355.1 Candidatus Limnocylindria bacterium
CTCGCCGCCCACCACCTGGGCCTCGTAGATGAGGGTCACCACCCCACCGTGCGGACGGGAGTACGCGCCGATCAGGCGACCGATCTCGACTCGCAGATCGGTCTCCTCCTCGGTTTCTCGGCGAGCCCCCTCCTGGGCCGACTCGCCGACCTCCAGGAAGCCGCCCGGATAGCTCCACAGCCCGATCCCCGGCTCGATCCCGCGACGAGCGAGGAACACCTGGCCGTCGCGGACCGGGAGCGTGCCCACCACCAGACGCGGGTTGCGCCACGTAACGTGGCCATCGGGGCAGACCAGTCGCGGGCGGTGATCCTCCTCCAGCACCCGCTCGACCACCGGCTTGCCGCAGGCGGGACAGAACGCCGGCTCCTCGCCGAGGGTCAGCGGGTAGCTCGTGCTCGTGTCGTATTCGGGCATCGGTCAGATGGTAGTCCGATCCCGACCGATACAATCCGGGCCCTGATGGCCGCATCCCCCACGCCCGTCCGCCTCCACAACTCGCTCACTCGCCGGGTCGAGCCCCTCGAGCCGGTGCATCCGGGCCGGGTCGGGATCTATACCTGCGGCAGCACGGTGTATCGGTACGCGCACATCGGCAACCTGCGGACCTACCTGTTCGGCGACCTGCTCCGCCGGACCCTGGAGTACCTCGGCTACGAGGTCACGTACGTCAAGAACATCACCGATGTCGGGCACATGCGCGACGACGCGACCGATACCGGGGAGGACCGGATGGTGATCGCGGCGCTGGAGGAGGGGAAGAGCCCGGCCGACATCGCCCAGTTCTACACCGATGCCTGGCTGGAAGACGAGGCGCTCATCAACATCCGGCCGGCCGATGTCATGCCGCGGGCCACCGATCACATCACCGAGATGCTTTCCCTCATCGAGGTCCTCCTCGACAAGGGGCTGGCCTACGAGTCGGCCGGCAACGTCTACTTCGACGTCAGCGCCTTTCCCGCCTACGGCCGGTTGTCCCGCACCCGGGTCGAGGCCGCCCGGGCCGGCAGCCGAGTCGAGGTCGAGAGCGACAAGCGCGATCCCGCCGACTTCGCCCTGTGGAAGGCGGCCGAGGCGGGCCGGCTCATGCACTGGCCATCCCCCTGGGGCGAGGGCTTTCCCGGGTGGCACATCGAGTGCTCGGCAATGGGGATGAAATACCTCGGGGATCGATTCGATATCCATACCGGCGGAATCGACCTCAAGTTCCCGCACCACGAGGACGAGATCGCGCAGTCGGACGGGGCGATCGGGCGCCAGGTCATCAGCGCCTGGCTGCACGGCGAATTCCTGACCCTGGCCGACGCCAAGATGGCGAAAAGCGCGGGCAACATCATCCGGGTCAGCGAGCTGCCCGAGAAGGGGTTCGAGCCGCTCGTCTTCCGCTACCTGGCGCTGACCGCCCACTACCGGTCCAAGCTCGACTTCACCGAGGAGGCGATGCACGCGGCCGCGTCGGGCCTGGGCCGGCTGCGGCGAGCGGTGGCGGGAGTTTCCGAGAGCCAGACGATCGACCTCGACGCCGAGCCGATGGCGAGCTACCGCGCCCGGTTCGTGGCCGCCATCAGCGAAGACCTGGGCATCCCGACCGCGCTGGCCGTCGCCCACGCGGTGGCGGGTGACCACGCGCTCACGCCTGCCCAGCGGCGGGCACAGCTCCTCGACTTCGACCGCGTCCTGGGGCTCGGCCTGGACCAGCCGGCGGCGCTCGAGACGGTCGGGCTGCCAGAGGGCGCCGCACCGCTCCTCGAGCGACGAGCCGCCGCGCGCGCTCAGCGGGACTTCGCGGCCGCCGACGCGCTCCGCGAGGAACTCGCTGCGATGGGGGTGGAGGTCCGGGACACGCCAGACGGCCAGGTCGCGACCCGCCGCCGATAG
>DASYGU010000103.1:0-2206 GCA_035999355.1 Candidatus Limnocylindria bacterium
CGCTCGTGCACCGCCTCCAGCTCGGCGAGGAGCCGATCCGCCTCGGCCGCGTCGGTGGCGACCAGGAGGTCCAGGGCGAGCTCGGCATCCGCGATCCGTCCTGCGGCGTTCAGGCGGGGCACGATCCCGAATCCCACGTCCCGGACGGTCGGATGCAGCGGGTCCTCGCACGCCCGGGCGAGCAGTCCGCGCAAGCCGGGGTGGGTGGTCACCGCCAGCTCGGCCAGGCCGAGGCGCACGATCGCGCGGCTCTCGCCGGTCATCGGCGCCATGTCGGCGATCGTTCCAAGCGCGCCGACGGCGGCGAGGTCGGGTGCCGTCAGGCCGCCCCGATCGAGGAGCGCGGTCGCCATCCGGAAGGCGAGCCCGGCACCGGTGAGGTCCTGGTTGGGGTACGTGCAGTCCGGCCGGTGCGGATCGACGACAGCCACCGCGGCCGGCAGCGGGCCCAGCGGGACGTGGTGGTCGGTGACCACGACGTCGAGGCCGAGCTCGGCGGCCGCGGCGACCTCGACCGCGTTGCCCACGCCGCAGTCGCAGGTCACCACCAGGCGGACGCCCTGCGCGGCGAGGGTGCCGAGGCCGTCCACTGAGAGGCCGTATCCCTCGGCGAGTCGGGAGGGGACGTATCGGATGGGCTCAACTCCGAGCCGGCGGAGGGCGAGGACCCAGACGGCCACCGCGGTCATGCCATCGGCGTCGTAGTCGCCCCAGATCGCGATCGACTCGCCGGCATCAATCGCCCGCTCGATGCGGTCCAGCGCGACCTCGGCATCGGTCATGAGCGACACCGGCGGCAGGTCGTGAGCGCCGGCGTTCAGGAAGCGGGCGGCCTGCTCGTCGGTCGTGATCCCGCGTCGGACGAGCAGGGTGGCGACCGGGGCACTGAACCCGGTGAGGCTCGGTGGCGGGTCGATCGGGGGCGGGAGCTGCCAGGCGAACCGGGGCCGAATCATGCAGGCCCATGGTAGAGGCGGGCGGTCCGCTCCGGATTACCGCCGCGGCACGGGCGGTCCGGGCGTGGTCAGCGGGTCGCGGTGCGGCGGGCCTTTCGCCGGGCCGCCCATTCGTCCCAGGTGACGAGGATCTGGCTCGCGTTGAAGATCGAGGAATACGTCCCGCTGATGATGCCGATGAGCAGGGCCAGGGTGAACGTCTGGATCGTGACCGGGCCGAGCAGGAGGAGGGCGGCGAGGGTCGCGATCACGGTCAGCGAGGTATTGATCGAGCGGCCCATGGTCTGCAGGATCGAGTGGTTCACGATCGCGCCGAACGACTCGCCGGCATGGCGCAGCCGGTTCTCCCGAATGCGGTCGAACACGACGATCGTGTCGTGGACCGAGAAGCCCACCACGGTCAGCAGGGCGGTCACGAACAGGGCGTCGAACTCGATGCCGAAGAAGAAGCCGAGGATCGCGAAGGCGCCCACCACCACGATCACGTCATGGATCAGGGCGACGATGGCCGCGCCGCCGAAGCGGATGCTTCGGAACCGATACCACAGGTACAGGAAGATGAACGCCTCGCCGATGATGATGATGATCAGCGAGCTCCGCACCAGCTCAGCGCCGATGATCGGCCCGACGGTGTCCAGCGACCGCGTCTCCGAGAAGCCGAACTGCGCGTTGAGCTCGGTCACCAGCTCCTCGATCGGCGTCCCCTGAATGGTGGGCGGCGGCTCGGGCGTGGGCTCCGGCGTCGGCGACGCGCTGGGGGTCGGGGTTGGCGTTGGTGACGGCGTCGGCGTGGCGGTCGGTGAGGCGCCCGGAGACCCGGCTGGGCTGCCGGCCGCGGAAGGGGTCGCGGTGGCCGATGTCGATGGGCTCGCGGTCGGCGATCCCAACGGGCTCGGCGTGGGAGTCGGGATGCCGCCGACGATCGGGAACTCGATGGGCGCCAGTCGGATCTCCAGGAATCCGTTGTCCACGGCCGTGACCGTCGCTTCCTCGTGCCCGAGCTCGACGAGCGCGGCCTGGACCTCCGCAGGAGTGGGATCGTCCAGGAATCGGACCTGCCAGACCGTCCCACCAGTGAAGTCGATGGACGGCTTGAGACCGCCGATCAGGATGAAGAAGACCCCCGGGATCGTGATCATGGCGCTGAAGAGGTAGTACCAGCGGCGCTTGCCGACGATGTCGTACATCGGTCAGCGCTCCACGTGGTAGTACTCGATCCGCCGGCCCCACTCGCGATGGGTGACCATCCG
>DASYGU010000169.1:0-3516 GCA_035999355.1 Candidatus Limnocylindria bacterium
CAGACCGATGTCGGCCCGGCCACCGCGGCCGCCGCCGCGAGCGCGGGCGCATCCACCAAGCCGGGCGTATCGCCTTCATCCGCTCGCCCGACGCCGGAGGACCCGCCGCTCATCCTCCGCCGGCAGCGGGCCGAGCCCGCGGCGATGGCCGCCTCCAGCGCAGCGGCCGGCGTGGCCGTGCCCATCGTCAGTCCGCCGCCGGTCACCGAGGAGGAGCTCGAGTCGAGCGAGGAAGCGCACTTCGCCGAGGTGGGGGAGCGGGAGGCGGTGGACGCCGCTCTCGAGGAGGCGGCGCAGAACTGGACCCTGCCCGACATCTCGCTCCTGGCCGACGCGCCGGGCCAGGGCCCGGCCCAGATGGACCTCACGGCCAAAGGTCAGCTGATCAAGAACACGCTGGCCAGCTTCGATATCGGCGTGAAAGTGGCCCGTATCCAGGAGGGCCCGGTCGTCACCCAGTACGCGCTCGACGTGGACCCCGGCATCAAGCTGTCGCGGATCCAGGGCCTCGCCGACAACCTCGCCCTCGCCCTGTCCGCCCGATCGATCCGGATCCAGGCCCCCATCCCCGGCGAGCCCTACGTCGGGATCGAGATCCCGAATGCGGCCTTCGACCTGGTTACTCTGAAGGAGGTGCTCGGCTCGAAGGCGCTCCAGACCCTCGCCGCCGAGGGCGAGCTGGCCTTCGCGCTGGGCCAGGACGTCGCCGGCCAGCCGGTGGCCGCGGACCTGGGCCGGATGCCGCACCTGCTCATCGCGGGCGCCACCGGGTCGGGCAAGAGCGTGTGCGTGAACGCGCTCATCTGCTCGCTCGTCATGCGCGCCAAGCCCGACGAGGTGAAGCTCATCCTCATCGACCCCAAGCGCGTGGAGCTGGCCCAGTACCGCGGCCTGCCGCACCTCCTGACCGAGGTCATCGTCGACACCGAGAAGGCGGTCAACGCCCTGAAGTGGACCGTCGGCACGATGGAGAGCCGGTACCACGAGTTCGCCCAGCGCGGCGTCCGGAACATCGCCGGATTCAACGCCGAGCTGCGCTCGGACGAGCCACGGATGCCATACATCGTGGTCGTCATCGACGAGCTGGCCGACCTCATGATGATGAGTGCCTACGAGGTCGAGGCGACCATCACCCGCATCGCCCAGCTGGCCCGGGCGACCGGCATTCACCTCGTGGTCGCCACCCAGCGCCCATCGGTCCAGGTCGTGACCGGCCTGATCAAGGCCAACATCCCATCGCGGATCGCGTTCGCGATGACCAGCGGGATCGACAGCCGGACCATTCTCGATGCGACCGGCGCCGAGGACCTCCTGGGCCGCGGCGACATGCTCTACCTGCCCATCGACGCGCCGCGCGCGACGCGCCTCCAGGGCGTGCTCGTCACCGACCCCGAGATCGAGGCGCTCACCAAGTTCTGGAAGGGCCAGGGCGCGCCGAAGTACCGGACCGAGATCACGGCCGCCCGCCGCGAGCATCGGAACGGCGACGGGACCAACGAGGACGGCGACGCCGATCCGCTCCTCCGCCAGGCGGTGGACATCGTCCGTCGCTCGGACAAGGCCTCGGCCTCGCTCCTCCAGCGCCGACTGCGGGTGGGCTACGCCCGCGCGGCCCGCATCCTCGACCAGATGGAGGACCGGGGCATCGTCGGCCCCGCCGACGGGAGCCGCTTCCGCGAGGTGCTCATCACGCCCGATGGCTGGGGCGGGGAGATCGGTCCGGGTGAGGATGAGGCATGACCCAGGCCGGCCGGTCCCTGGGGCAGACGCTCCGGGCGGCCCGCGAGGGGAAGCGCTGGGACATCGCCCGCGCTGAGCGCGACACCCGGATCCGCGCCCGCTACCTGATCGCCCTCGAGGCGGGTGACTATCGAGACCTCCCGAGCCCGGTCTACACCAAGGGCTTCGTCCGCAACTACGCCCTGTATCTGGGCCTGGACCCCGAGTGGTGTTTGGATCTCTATCGGCTGGAGGCCAACCCGACCGAGAAGGCGCGCCCGGTCATCACCGATCCGACGGCCAAGACGGTGGAGGCCAAGGGCGGCGCCCTGCTCACGACCTCGCGCGTCATCCGCGTCGGCCTGCTTGTGCTGGTGGCCGCCCTGGTGGCCTACATCGGCTACCAGTTCGTCACGTTCGCCGGCACGCCGGAGCTGACCCTGACCGATCCCGCCTCGGACCTCGCCGCCTACGGCGGAACGTCATACGTGCTCCGCGGCGAAACGGTGGCCGACGCCCAGATCACGGTCGACGGCCTGCGCGAAAACCCGACCGCCACCGCCAATGGCACGGGCGACGTCTCGATCCGGGTCGAGCTCCTGCCCGGCTCGAACGTCATCACCCTGGTCGCCACCGACCCGCTGACCGGTCGCCAGTCGAGCCCGGTGACCCGCACGATCACGGTGACCCTCGATCTGGCGACGCCCCTGCCTGGCGGCGCTCCCAACCTGAGCTCGCCCGAAGCGGACGCGGTCATCTCGGGCGGGGTCACCGTGGCCGGATCGGTTGCCCCCGGTGCCTCGGTCACGGTCCGGGCCGCGCTCATCGGCGCCCCCAATCCGAGCTTCGAGATCGTGAACCTGGCCGGTCCATCGGTGGCCGTCCCGCCGTGGAGCCCCGTTGCCCTCGATCCGGTATCGGTCAGTGCCGACCTGGCCGGGCAGTTCAGCGTGCCACTGGAGCTGGGGATCGGAACCTGGGAGCTGCGCGTGTCCGCGACCGGCGCGACACCCAGCCCGGCGCCCAGCGGCGCCGTACCGACCGAGACCATCCGCCGCGTGACCGTGGTCTCCGCGGCCGGCCTGTCCGGCACGTTGGAGGTTCGCGACGGGCCCACCGCCGTGGAGCTGGACGAGGACGGCGTGCCACGGGCCGGCGTCTCGGGCCAGGACCAGGCGGCGGGGACGCGGATCACGCTCAGCGCCGACGAGCGGATCCGGCTCCGGGTGGGGGATGCGGGTCGCGTGCACCTCTCCCTGAACGGATACGTGATCTCGCCCATGGGTGATGCCGGGGCGACCGTCGAGTGGGCGATCCGCGCCCTCGTGCCGGGCGGCTAGCATTAGGGACATGGCCGACTCCTCCTTCGATGTGGTCAGCGACTTCGACCAGCAGGAGCTGGTGAACGCCCTGGACCAGGTCCGGCGCGAGATCGCGACCCGATACGACTTCAAGAACTCCAGGTGCACGCTCGAGCTGGGCAAGACCGATATCACCCTGGTCGCCGATGACGACTTCCGCGCCGCCGCGGTCAAGGACCTCGTCCAGTCCAAGGCCGTCAAGCGCGGCCTCAGCCTGAAGATCTTCGATTGGGGCAAGGCCGAGCCGGCGGCCGGCGGCACCGTCCGCCAGGTCATCGCGCTCAAGCGCGGCCTGACGGCTGACCAGGCCAAGGAGCTGTCGAAGCACGTTCGGGACCACTTCCCCAAGGTCAAGGTCTCGATCCAGGGCGACGCGCTGCGGGTCATCTCGCCCAAGAAGGATGAGCTCCAGGGGGTCATCGCCGATCTCCGAGCG
>DASYGU010000189.1:0-2908 GCA_035999355.1 Candidatus Limnocylindria bacterium
AGGACCGCCTCGCGACCCTGGCCGCCGAAAAGAACGTATCGCTGGTGGTGGGTACCCTCGAGCCCGAGGGCCGCGAGGTCTTCAACACCGCCCTCATCTTCTCGCCCGACGGCATTCGACATCGGTACCGGAAGATGCACCTCCCGTTCCTCGGCGTGGACCGGTTCGCGACCCCGGGCCCCGACGCGCCGGAGGTCATTGACCTCGCCGGGATGCGGGTCGGCGTGCTCATCTGCTACGACCTGCGCTTCCCCGAGGCGGCCCGCGTCTGCGCCCTGGACGGGGCTGACCTGATCGCCCTGCCCACCAACTGGCCGGTCGGCGTCGACTTCCACCCGGGGATCTTTGCCCCCGCCCGGGCCGCGGAGAACCACGTCTACCTGCTCGCCTGCGATCGAGTGGGCGAGGAGCGCGGGACCACGTTCATCGGCCGGTCGATCCTGCTGGACACCAACGGCAAGGAGCTGGCGCGGGCGAGCGACACCGAGGAGGAAACGATCGTGGGCGAGGTGGACTGGGAGCTCGCGCGCCAGACGCATCACCGCAAGATCCCCGGCGAGCACGAGTGGGACACGATCGGCGATCGGCGGCCCGGACTGTACGGGCGTCTGCTCGAGCCGGCCCGCGATCGGCTGCATCCGCCGAGCGCGGACCTGATCTCGGGGGACGTCGAGTAGCTCGAGCCGCATCCGCGGCCACCCGGTTCTCATGGGCAGGAAACGCGCCGGACGGTGCCGGCGTGAGGTCAGGTCAGTCGGAGAAGGCCCACATGATGATGCCGGTCACGAAGAAGCCGCTGAGGAGCCCGATGAACGCCGCCGTCCCCGACGGGCCCTGGCCCTCGATGGTCGGGAACAGGGTGTTGATCACCGCCAGGCCGATGACCATGTAGCCCAGCCACAGGGCGCTGGTCACCACCGCCAGGATCACGCGCCGGGATCGGGGCCACTGGCTGAGAGGCATCATGCACGGGCCATCGTAACGGCTCTCACGGCGCTGGTGGGCGGATCCGTTGGGCCACCGCGATGCTGTCCCCGGCATACGCCACCAGCAGGCGCCGCCGGAGCTCGGAGGCGGCGGCGAACCGGTCCGCACCCTGGACCCGTCCGATGGCACGGAGCGTGACCCCCAGGTCGGTGACATTCGGGATCGAGCCGTAGCGAGGAGCCTCCAGCAGCCGGCTGGACCACTCCGGATCGGCGTACATCTCGGCACCCACCCGGTTGGTGACCGCGATCGCCTGCTCGAGGTCGACCTCGGGGATGAGCGGGATCTCGACCTGCAGGACCGCGTACACCCGGGTCATGTTGGACGAGACCCGGACCTCGCCGTTGGACACCGAATGGACCGTGCCCGACACGTCACGGAGGATCGTCCGCCGCAGCCCGATCTCCTCCACCGTGCCCGAGACGGTCACGTTCCCGGTGGCGATCGTGATCCAGTCCCCGACGTAGAACTGGCCCTCGACCAGGATCAGGATGCCCATCAGGTAGTCCAGGACGATGGACTGGCCCGCGATGGCCAGCCCGGCGAACACCACGCCCAGGGCCACTACGACCGACACGAGGTCGAGCAGGGTCAGGAGCACGACCAGGATCACGAAGATCACGGCCGCCCGAAGCAGCTTCGAGACGAGGTCTTCGATGGTGGACAGCCGCTTGCGGAGCTCGTTCAGCTCGGCGGGGTCGATGCCCTGCGCCTCGCGAGTGCGGATGATCCGCTCGCCGATCCGGTCGACGACCGGGCGGACCAGGCGGAAGACGAGGAGCGAGGCGAGGCTCCAGAAGACGAGGGCGAACCAGTTCGACTCCAGGAAACCGACGAGCTCGTCGGGGTTCATCGGTTCATTCGTCCTCGCCGGCGCCCGACTGCTCGCGAATGGTGGACACGATCCCGGCGTCGGCGAGGGTCGTCACGTCACCCAGGTCACGCTGCTCGGCGATGTCGCGCAGCAGGCGACGCATGATCTTGCCGCTCCGGGTCTTGGGCAGGTCCGGGGTGAACATCACCTGCTTGGGGCGCGCGAGCTTGCCGATGACCTCGGCGACGTGCTCGCGCAGCGCGTTCGCCAGCTCCTCCGACGGCTCGTGGCCCGCGCGCAGGATCACGTACGAGAAGATCGCCTGGCCGGTGATCGGGTCGCTCCGACCCACGACCGCGGCCTCGGCCACCGACGGGTGGGAGACGAGGGCCGATTCGACCTCGGTGGTGCTGATCCGGTGGCCGCTGACGTTCATCACGTCGTCCACCCGGCCGAGGAGCCAGTAATAGCCCTCGGTATCGCGCTTACAGCCGTCACCGGCAAAGTAGCGGCCCGGGAAGCGGCTCCAGTAGGTCTGCCGGTAGCGCTCGGGGTCGCCGTAGATCCCACGCAGCATGGCCGGCCACGGACGCTCCAGGACGAGGTAGCCGCCCCCGCCCAGCGGGACGCTCTCCCCCTTCTCGTTGACCACGTCGGCCTTGATGCCGGGGAACGGCCGGGTGGCGCTCCCCGGCTTGAGGGTCGTGATCCCCGGCAGCGGCGTGATCAGGATCATCCCGGTCTCGGTCTGCCACCAGGTGTCGACCACCGGGCACCGGCCCCCGCCGATGTGCTGCCAGTACCAGGCCCATGCCTCTGGGTTGATCGGCTCGCCCACGCTGCCCAGCAGGCGGAGCTTCGAGAGGTCGTCGCTGGCGAAGACATCGGCGCCGTACTTCATGAGTGCGCGGATGGCAGTCGGGGCGGTGTATAGGATCGTGACCCCCAGCCGGGCCGCGATCTGGGCCCATCGGTCCTTGTCCGGGAAGTCGATCGCACCCTCGTAGATGACACCGGTCGTGGCGTTCGCGAGCGGCCCGTAGACGATGTACGAATGCCCGGTCACCCAGCCGATGTCGGCCATGCACCAGTACGTGTCGTCGGGCT
>DASYGU010000198.1:0-6764 GCA_035999355.1 Candidatus Limnocylindria bacterium
GGGATGTCCACGCGTATGGCCTGGCCTGCTCGGAAGCGGCGGCGGCCTGTGCGGCGGCGGCGGCCGGGTCCGAGCCGAGCGACTCGATCGCGGCCGCGAGTGCCGGCGCATCGGCGCCCGGGACATATCGGATCGCCGCGCGGTCGAAATGGCGACGGACGGTGGCCAGGTCGGTGGCGATGACCGGGACCGCCATGGCCACGGCCTCGAGCAGCTTGGTCGAGAGGGAGTAGGCCATGTATGGCTCGGGCCGGGTGGGCACCAGCGCGAGGTCGGCGGCGGCGAGCGCATCGGGCAGGGCGTCGAGCGGGACCCGCCCGTGGAGCGTGACCCGGTCATCCGCGCCGTACCGCGTGATCGCGTCCTCGACATCGGTCCGGAACGGCCCGTCGCCGTAGACGTCGAGATGCGCATTCAGGGCCGAATCGAGGCGGGCCATGGCCTCGACCGCGGTGTCGAGCCCATAGATCGGGAGCAGGCTCGACGCGTGGACCAGCCTGAGCGCGCCATCCGCCCGCCACGCCCGCCGGGGGTGACCCGCGGGGTCGAACAGCCGCTCGTCAGCGCTGTTCATGACCACCGAGATCCGATGGGCGGGAACGCCGCGTCGGATCGCGAGCTGGCGCAGCGGTTCGTGGACGGTGATGATCGCGTCGGCCACCGCCGCGCTGACCCGCGCCGTGCCCGAGATGATCGGGAACAGGGGACGGAGTCCGCCGGACGCGAACCGGTCCCGGAAGAACTCGGGCATGTCCTCGTGGAGGTCGAGCAGGACCGGGACCCCGGTCAGCCGGACGGGCATCGCGGCGAAGGCCAGGAAATCAGGAAGGGTGGCCACCTGGACCACGCGGTAGCGCCGATGTCGGTGCTCGACCGCGAGCCGCACCGAGGCGAGGCCCGCGAACGCGAGGTACTCGGCCAGGTGCCCGGCGAAGCCGCTGAACGTCCTCCGCACCGGCAGGCGGACGATCCGGATGCCATTCCAGATCTCCTCCTCGGCCTCGCCCAGGTCGCGCAGGCCGATGAGGTCGACGTCGTGGCCGGCGTCCCGCAGCGCCTCCGCATGGCGCCGGATGCGCGGATCAGCGGGCAGCGAGGCGTGGGCCACGATCGCGATCCGGCTCGGCCTCATCGGGCCTTGACCTCGTTCCACAGCGCGTCCTTTGCGTCGGCGTCCAGGTCGGCGAGGACGAGCCCGCGGTCGGCGACCAAGGACTCAACCGCGCCATAGCGATCCACCCAGCGCCGGTTCGCGACGCGGAGGGCCTCCTCCGGGTCCACGTGCAGCCAGCGGGCCAGGTTGGCGAGGGCGAAGAGGACGTCGCCGAGCTCGTGGAGCTGGGCATCGGCCGGGCTGGATTCGCCGGCGGCCGCGCGCAGCTCGTCCAGCTCTTCAGCGACCTTCTCCCATACGCCGTCGACGGTCGGCCAGTCCCATCCCAGCGCCGACGCCCGTTCCTGGATCTCACGGCTGGCCGGCAGGGCGGGCAGGGTACGGGCCACGTCGGCGAACGAGGACGCCGGTCGACCGGCGTCCTCGCGCTCCTCGGACTTGATCGTCTCCCAGTTGGTGACCACCTGGTCCACCCCGGTCACGGCCACGTCCCCGAACACGTGCGGGTGGCGCCGAATGATCTTGGCGCCAAGCGTGCGATAGACGTCGGTGAGGTCGAACTCGCCGTCCTCGGCGGCCAGCTGGGCATGGAGCACGACCTGGAGGTACAGGTCGCCAAGCTCCTCGGCGAGGTCCGCCGGCGTTCCGCGCTCGATCGCGTCGAGGGTCTCGTACGCCTCCTCGAGCAGGTACGGGCGCAATGTCCGGTGATCCTGGCGACGGTCCCACGGGCAGCCATCCGGGGCACGCAGGCGGGCGCTGATCGCGGCCATGCCGTGTGGCGAGGCGAGGTTGTCGGTGGCTGCCAGGGCGGGCACGGCCCAGTCACCTGCCCGCAGCGCCGCGTCGTCGATCGCCTCCAGCGGCCGCGATTCGCCCCCTGGCAGCGCCCGCAGGAGGTGGCCGGCGGGATACAGCGCCCGGAGCACCGCGCGCGGCCCACGATGGGCGTGGCGGCCAGGGAGCGGGTCCTCCACCGGAACGTCCGATCGGGTGGCGGCCAGGACCAGGAGCGGGAGGCCCGGATCGAACGGCGTCGAGGCGAGATGATCGACGGACACGATCTGCACACCGGCCGCCGGATCGAGGCCGGCCGCGGTGAGAAGCTCGTCCACCGGCCGCGCCGCGCCCGTCATCTGGCGGTGCCTAGGCCGTCGGTGGTGGGGCGGCTTCCAGCTGGAGCTGGGTGTCGATCCAGATCTGTCCGTCCGCCTTGAGGGTCTCGTACCAGCGTGAGTAGCCGGTCGACTGGATCGTGCTCAGGCGCGACTCCTCGACCAGTCGTTCGGGATTCGAGCCGAGCAGCTTGAAGATCCAGATCTGGTTGCCGTCGACCACCGGGTCGGCGCTGATCTCGCCGATGTCGGTCATGCCGAAGATCGCCTGCTCACGCGCCACGCTTCCCTCGTAGCGAGCGACCCAGCCCAGGTAGCCCTCATCGCTCCGGGTCGCCGAGTCCTCGCTGTTGGCCCGCGCCTCGGCCCCGAACGAGTCCGGATCGGCCTCCAGGTCCTCGATCAGGGAGGCGGCGAAGTCCAGGGCGGTCGTGCGCTGGTCCGTGACCTGGATCACGTGGTAGCCGAAGTCGGTGCGGACCGGCTCGCTGATCTCCCCCACCGCCAGGCGCGCCACCGCAGCCTCGAACTCCGGCACGAACTGGCCGGTGGTCGGGTCATACCAGCCGAGGTCGCCGCCGTTGCTCCGAGATCCGGGATCATCGCTCTCCTTCGCGATCTCGAACCAGTCGGCGTCCGGGTCCTGGACCTCGTCGAACCATCCCTGGGCACGGGCCTCGGCCGCGGCCCATTGCTCCTCGGTGGCCGCCTCCTGGTCCGCGACCTCGCCGCCGGGGACCGGCTGGGCGAGGAGATGGCGGATCCGCTGTTTCGGAACCGGGACGCCCTGGTCGTTGAGGATCAGGATCTGGGCGACCTCACGCTGCTCGGCAGGCGATACGGCGACATCGTCGGTGAAGTACGTGCGGAAATCACGCTTCAGGAGCTCGTCGCCGATGTAGGCCCGGTAGTCGGCATCGGTGATCCGAGCGGACGACAGGAGGTCGAGCAGGCCTGTGAACGGCCCTTCCTCGGTCCGGTCCTCGACCCGGAGGATGACGTAGCCGTCGTCGGTCCTGGTCGGCCCGGACAGCTCGCCGGCCTCCACCCCGTCGGCCAGCGGGAACAGGTAGCCGTACTGCGGGTCGTCCTCGGAGACCCAGCCGACGAGCCCCTCGAAGGTGGCCGATCCCGGATCGTCCGATTCAGCGGTCGCGATTGCGCCGAACTCCTCACCGTCGTCGAGGCGGGCGCGGATGTCGTTCGCCTCCTCCTCGGCGCGGGCAAAGTCCTCGTCCGTGGCCTCCGCCCCGCTGGCCGCGTCCTCGGGCAGGGCATCGACCTCGATGATCGAAACCTGGATCCGGGCGGGGAGCGTCTGGCGGGTCGCCACCTCGGCATCGATCTCCTCGTCAGTGACCGAGATCCCGAACTCCTCCGCGCGCGTGGCCTGGAACAGCCCATCGGAGATCGAGCCGGTGGAGGTGGCGGTGAGGTTCGAGAACTGGTCGGTGATGACCGAGAGCTGCTGCTGGAGCACGGCGCCGCGCGCGCCGCCGGTCGTCTGGTCCTCGCCCAGCTGATCCTGGATGTCGACGCCGGTGGCCTGCAGCTCGGCGGCCTGGATCGCCTTGCGGAGGTCGAGCTCCTCGCGGATTACGGCCGTGCCCTCCACGTACATGACCTGCTGCAGGTGCGTGTCGTAGTACGCGTTCCAGGCGCTGATCCCGAACAGGCCCAGCGCCACGGCGATGGCCGCGGCGAACCCGCCCACCAGCAGGCGCTGGGTCCGGAGCTCGTCCTGCCAGCGGGCGCGATGACGGCGCCGTGGGGCCGGGCGATTGCGATAGGTCATTGGTCTCCTGTCAGCGCTGGGCAGGCGCCATCACGGTTGTGCAGGGCGGGCGAGGGCGGATCGTACCCGAACGGTTCATCGGTCGCCACGAGGGCGGCGAACAGCCCGGATGACGGCCTGCCACCGGAGTCGGAGGACGAGGACCACCGCCTCGGTCACGATCGAGCCCGACATCTTCGACCGCCCGGCCGTGCGCTCGCGGAACAGGATCGGCACCTCGCGGATCGCGGCGCCGCGCCGGTGCGCCCACCAGGTGGTCTCGACCTGGAAGCCGTATCCCTGGCCGGCTGCCTCGCGAAGGCGGATCGCCTCCAGCAGCTCGCGGCGCCAGGCCTTGAAGCCGCCGGTCAGGTCGCGGTAGGGAAGTAGGAGCACGATCCGCGCGAACAGGGTGCCGCCTCGGCTGATGATCCGGCGATGGATTGGCCAGCCCGAGGTCCCGCCGCCGGGCATCCAGCGGGTGCCGAGCACGAGGTCGGCGTCCCGCATGAGGGGCGCAACGAGGCGTGGCAGATCGGCGGGGTCATGGCTGAAATCGGCGTCCATCTGGATCACGGCCATGGTCCCGGGCTTGTCGAGCACCCGCTTGAAGCCGTCCCGGTAGGCAACGCCCAGGCCCTCCTTGCCGGGCCGATGGAGGACCTCGACCCGCGCGTTCGCGGCGGCGATGGTGTCCGCCAGCTCCCCGGTGCCGTCCGGCGACTGATCGTCCACCACCAGGACCTGCGCCTCGGGCAGGGCGGCGAGGACGGCCTCGACCACGCCGACGATGTTTTCGCGCTCGTTGAAGGTCGGCATCACGATCCACACCCCCCGGCCGGCGGCGAGGCCCACTGACGGTGTGGGCTCGACAGCCTCGATGGTCAGCGCCCGACCCCCAGGTACCGCACGCCCGCGGCCTCGACCCGCGCCCGGTCCAGCACGTTTCGCCCGTCGAGGAGCACCTCGAGGCCGGGGAACGCGGTCGGGTCCAGGTCGCGGTACGCCGTGTGGGCCGCCTGCAGGATGACGGCGCGGACCGGTACCGGCGCCGACAGGTCGTACGGCACGAACCCCCGCCGGAGCAGGTGCTCGGCGTCGAAGTACGGGTCGTGGCCGTGGACCGTGGCCCCGGCCGCCACCAGCGCCTCGCGAAGGAGCAGCGCGCTGCTGAAGAAGTCCTCGCGAACGTCTCCTCGGTAGCCGATGCCCAGCACGAGGACGGGCACGCCGTCCAGGGGTCCAAGCACCTCGCCCAGCTGGCCAACGGCGTACGCCGCCATCTCGTCGTTGATCGCCCGCGAAAGGGGCGGGATCCGCATCTGCGGCTCGTCGCGGAACAGGAGATGCGGGTAGACCGGGATGCAGTGGCCGCCGACGCCCACCCCCGGTTGATGGATGTGGCTGTACGGCTGCGAGTTGGCCGCGGCGATGATCTCGGTGACGTCGATCCCCCGCCGGTCCGCGACCTGGGCGAACTCGTTGGCCAGGGCAATGTTCACGTCGCGGTAGGTCGTTTCCGCCAGCTTGGTCATCTCGGCCGCCTCGGCGGAGGCCATGGCCAGGATCTCGGTTCCCGGCTCGAGGACGTCACCGTAGAACGCCACCGCTCGCCGAGTCGCCTGGTCGCTCGTGCCACCCACGATCTTCGGGTAGCGCCGCAGGTCGAGCAGGACCCGGCCTACCAGCACCCGCTCGGGCGAGAACGCGAGGTCGAAGTCCTCGGCCATCCGCAGTCCGGAGCCGGCCTCGAGCATCGGTCCCAGCCGTTCGCGGGTGGTCCCAATCGGCAGCGTTGTCTCGTAGATGACCATGGTGCCGGCCTGCAGCCCATGGGCCACGTCGCGGGTGGCCGCGTCGATCTGCGAGAAGTCCACCTGCCGTGACTCGTCGACCACGACCGGGACGATGACGACCACGACCTCTGCTTCGCGCACGCCGGTGCTGTCGTCGGTCGTGGCGCGCAGCCGTCCGGCACGGACGAGACCCGCGACCTGGTTTGCGACCTCGGCCTCGTCGTCGTGCGGAGACTCCCCTCGGTTGATCGCCTCCACCACCCGGGCGTCGAGATCGCAGCCGACCACCTCGTGACCCCGGCTGGCGTACTGGACCGCCAGCGGCAAGCCGATATGCCCGAGACCAACGACGGCGATCTTCACGCCAGGATCGGGGTCAGCTCGTCCGCGCCAATGACGACGCCCCGAGCGGCCGCGTCGACCATGGCTCGGGCCAGGAGCATGGCCACCAGGGCGTCCCGTGGCTCAACCGGCGGCGGTCCCCCGCTGCGGATCGCGGCCGCGAACTCCGACAGCTCGACGGCCAGTGGTTCGCGGCGCTGGACCGCACGGCGTGTCATCTCGCCCTCGCTGACCAGCTCATGGTCAGGGTTGGCGTAGAACACCAGGTCCTGGGTGAGGTAGTCGGCCTCGTACATCCCGCGTTCGCCGGTGACGGTCAGCTTGCGGACCTTGGTCGGGGTCAGCCAGTTGATCTCGAGCAGGCCCACCGCCCCGGTGTCGAACTTGATGAGTCCGGTGAACAGGTCCTCGTGATCGGTGTGGATCCGCTGCTCGGTCTCCGCGTACATCCGGATCGGCTCGGCACGGAGGAGGTAGCGCATCACGTCCAGGTCGTGGGGCGCGAGGTCGACGACGACGCCGACGTCGCGCACGCGCGCGGGGAACGGCCCGAGCCGGGCGGCGCGGATCTGGAAGACGCGGCCCAGCTCGCCGGCATGGAGGCGACGGCCCAGCTCGCGGAT
>DASYGU010000212.1:0-4523 GCA_035999355.1 Candidatus Limnocylindria bacterium
GGACGGGATCATGCTTGCCTACGACCCGTCGAAGGGCGACGCCATCGTGCTGGGCCTGGAGCCATCCGATCCGATCCTGACTGATGTCCGAGGGATCGTGATGGAGGTCAACCGCGGCGCCGTCACGATCGCCGTGCCGGCCGTCATGCTGGCCGGGGTGGCGGGTAGCGGGGCGGCGGTCCACGGTCCGCTCACGATCGCTGTCACCAACGCCGAAGCGCCCCTCGAGCCGGCCATGATCGACGCCGACGCCGCGGGCCGGATCATGGTCGGTGGGTCGTGGGCCTCAGCCGAGGTCATCACCCGGGCTCGGGCGGTCGGCGTGGCCGGCATCATCGTCGGCGGCCTCCACGCCCGGGAGCTGGCCGAGTTCACCGGCCTCCAGCATCGCCGCAGCCTGCTCGGCACCGCCGCCCCGCCCTTTGCCGTCCTGGGCCTTGACGGCTTCGGCCGGTCGACCATGGACCCCGCCCGGTTCGCCTGGCTGCAGGCCAACGCCGACCAGCCGGCCACCATCCTGGGCGACCAGCGGCGGCTCCTCGTGTACGACGCGGCCCCGGCCCCGGCGCGGGTGGCCCGCGCGACAATCGGCGACCGCGTGGTGATCGCCTCGGGGCCCGGACGAGGCCAGGCCGGGCTCCTGACCGAGGTCCCCGGACAGCCGCGGGCCATCGGTTCAGGGATCAGCGCGCTCTGCGGTCTCGTCCGTCTGGACGCCGGCCGGACCGTCGCCGTCGCGCTCGCCAACCTCGAGGCCAGCCCGTCGCTGTCCTGACATACTCGCCGCGTGACCGCGCGGAACCCCCGGGCCGCGGTCTGCGGCCAGCTCATCACCCATTCGGCCGCCGCGACGCGGCAGATCGGCCGTCGGCTGGGCCGGGCCGCGGAGCCGGGCACCTGCCTGGCCCTGGTCGGCCCCCTTGGCGCGGGCAAGACCCAGCTGGCCAAGGGGGTCGCGCTCGGCCTTGACGTGGCGGGGATTGTGAACAGCCCGACGTTCATCATCGTGAACGAGCATCCGGGCCGACTGATCCTGTTCCACGTCGACGCCTATCGCCTGACCGATGCTGATGAGGGTCGCCAGGCCGGGGTCTTCGACGAGCGGCAGGCCGACGGCGTGACCGTCATCGAATGGGCCGATCGGCTCGATGGCTGGCTGCCGCCGGATCGGCTCTCGATCGAGCTCGGGACGCATCCAGAAGAGGCCGATTGGCGCGTCCTGCGCTGGCAGGCCACCGGTCCCCGCCACGCCGCGCTGGGCCGCGTCCTCGAGGCCGCGAACGCGTGATCATCGCGATCGAGAGCGCGTCTCCGGACCAGTCGGTGGCGCTCGCGCACCCGTCCGGCGAGCTCGTGGCGGATGCCGCCTGGAGCGCCGAGCGCGGCCAGGGCAGCCTGCTCCTCCCTCGTCTGCTGGAGCTCATGAGCGACCACGGGGTGCCGATGAGCGCGGTCAGCAGCCTGGCGGTAGGGCTCGGCCCGGGATCGTTCACCGGGCTCCGGGTCGGGCTGGCGCTGGCCAAGGGCCTGGCCGCCGGACTGGCTGTGCCGATCGTCGGCGTGCCGAGCCTTGATGCCTGGCTTGACGCGCAGCCAACCGCGGTAGGGGCCATGGTCCGTGCCGGCGCCGCGCAGGCGTGGATTCGCGCCCGGACGGAGCCGGAGCCCCGGCTGATCGCCTTCGATGCCGTTGCCGAGACCTCCCGTGACGCGGAGCTCGTCGCCTCCACCGATCTCATTGGCGCGCTCGAGCTCCGACGGGCGTCTCCGCCGACCCGTGCGGCGGCCGCCGTCGCTCGACGGGCCGCCGAACGTCTGCGCGCCGGCGCTGCGGACGACCTGGCCAGCCTCGAACCGGTATACCTCCGTCCGCCCCGCGGTCTCGACGACAGGGCGGCGGCCCCCGTCACGTGGCTCTGACCGCCGCCGTTCGGATCACGCCGATGGTTGTGGACGACATCCCGGCCGTGCTCGAGATCGAGCGGGCCAGCTTCCTCACCCCGTGGCCGCCGGAGGCCTTCCAGCAGGAGGTGAAGCACAACCGGCTGGCCCGCTACGCGGTGGCGCGGCAGGGATCGGTGGTGGTCGGGTACGCCGGCGTGTGGCTGATGGTCGACGAGGCCCACATCACGACGTTTGCGGTGCATCCCGACTGGCGACGGCAGGGTGTCGGGCGACGTCTCCTGCTCGGCATGCTGTCGGTGGCCGAGGAGCTGGGTGCGACGAAGCTGACACTGGAGGTCCGGGTCTCGAACGTCGCCGCCCAGGGGCTCTACGCGGAGCTCGGATTCGCAATCGCCGGCGTCCGCGAGCGCTACTACACCGATGACGGCGAGGACGCCTACATCATGACCACCCCGCCGCTCACCGACGACGCGATGCACGGCCCGCTGGAGGCCGCCCGGCTGGCGTTGGCCGAGGACGCCGGCGAGGACGTCGTCATATGAGCCGTGGGCCTCGGATCCTCGCGATCGAGACCAGCTGCGACGAGACAGGGATCGCGGTCGTTTCCGACGGGCGGTGGATCGAGTCGAACGTGGTCGCCAGCCAGGTCGCGGTCCATGCCGTGACGGGCGGGATCGTGCCGGAGGTCGCGGCCCGCCAGCAGCTGCGCTGGATCTTGCCCGGTCTCGAGATGGCCCTCCGCAAGGCCGACGTCGGCTGGGACGACCTGGATGCCATCGCGGTCACCTACGGACCGGGCCTCATCGGCTCGTTGCTGGTCGGGATCAACGTGGCCAAGGGTCTCGCTGTCAGCCACGGGCTGCCGCTGGTGGCGGTCAACCACATCGAAGGGCACATCTACGCGAACTGGCTTGCCGAGCCGCCATCCGACGATGGCGCGAACGCGAAAATGGCGGTCGAGCCCGCAGAACCGCCGTTCCCGCTCCTGTGCCTGGTCGTTTCGGGCGGCCACACCCAGCTGGTGCTCATGGCCGATCACGGGCAGTACCGCCTCCTGGGTCAGACCGTGGACGACGCGGCAGGCGAGGCCTTCGACAAGGTCGGCCGCCTGCTCGGCCTCCCGTACCCGGGCGGGCCGGCGATTTCGGCGGCTGCCGAAGGGGTCGCCCCTTCGACTCGCTTCCCGCTGGCCAGGGCCGCGGGCCGGTACGACTTTTCGTTCTCCGGGCTGAAGACCGCGGTGCTGCGCGAGGTCGAGGGTTATCGGTCGCGCGGTGAGCCGATCCCGGTGGACGGCATCGCGGCGGCCTTCGAGCGCGCGGTGGTGGACCAGCTCGTCCGCCGGACCGTGGCCGCGGCGGCCGAGCACGAGGTCGCGGCCGTGGCGCTGGGCGGCGGCGTGGCGGCCAACCGAGCCCTGCGCCAGGCGCTCGCCGAGCGCCTGGGCGGGCTGCCGCTGCTCGTGCCGCCGCCCGCGTGGTGCACCGACAACGGCGCGATGATCGGCGCCGCGGCGGCCCACCGGTTTGCGGCCGGGGAACGCGCGGACGCCGCGCTCGAAGCCATCCCGTCATTGGCGCTGCCCTGGCAGCCCGCCGCCTGATGGGGACAAGGACCGAGGACCCACTCCGCCCCCCGACGCCCGGCGAGCTCCGCCGTCTCCTCCGCGAGGAGGGGCTACGCCCCCGTCGCGGGCTGAGCCAGAACTTCCTCACCGACGGAGACGCCCTCGACACGATCGTCTCCGCCGCCGACCTGCAAGCCGGGGATCGGGTCGTCGAGATTGGCCCGGGCCTGGGGGTGCTCACCCGTCGACTGATCGCGGCCGGCTGCGAGGTGGTCGCGATCGAGGTGGACGCGCACCTGATCGGCTACCTCCAGCGCGAGCTGGACGATGCCGCGGGCCTGACCCTGATCAACGCCGATGCGCTGGCCGTGGACCCGGCCGACCTGTTTCCCCGCGAACGGTACCGATTGGTGGCGAACATCCCCTATCACATCACCAGCCCGCTCCTCCACCAGTTCCTCGCGTCGGGTCACCCGCCCGATCTCGCCGTCCTGCTCGTCCAGGCCGAGGTCGCCGAACGGATCGCCTCGCCGCCCGGCGGGATGAGCTACCTGTCGGTGTTCGTTCAGGACCTCGCCGAGGCCGAGATCGTGGCCAGGGTGCCCGCATCCGCCTTCGAACCCGAGCCGGAGGTCGCCTCGGCCGTGCTGCGGCTCATCCGTCGACCGGAGCCGCTCGTCCCGCCCGAGGACCGCGAGCCCTTCCATCGTCTCGTCCAGGCCGCCTTCCGACAGCGCCGCAAGCAGATCCACAACAGCCTGGTTCGTGAGCTGCCGGTCGATCGGCCCGTGGTGGAGAGCGCGCTCTCGGCCTGCGCCGTGACCCCCGAGCGGCGGCCGCAGACCCTGTCGGTGCCGGAATGGGCGTGCCTCACGACGCAGCTGCGCGAGGCCCTTCGTGAGTGAGGACCGATCGCGGCGACGGCTCGCCGCCCCGGCCAAACTCAACCTCTCGCTGCGCGTCGTCGGCCGCCGGTCGGACGGCTTCCACGAGCTCGAATCGCTCATGGTCTTGCTCGAGCTGGCGGACATCGTCTCGGCGGGCGGGGACG
>DASYGU010000223.1:0-2526 GCA_035999355.1 Candidatus Limnocylindria bacterium
TTATCCGTCCCGTCCACGATCACGTCGTATGACGCCACCAGCGCGTCCACGTTCGTCTCGTCCAGGCGGAACGGATGGCGGATGACCGTCACGTCGGGGTTGAGCGCCTTGAGGGCGATCTCCGCGCTTTCGGTCTTGGGCATCCCCACCCGGTCCGCAGTGTGGAGGACTTGGCGCTGAAGGTTGGACGCGTCCACGACGTCGTCATCCACGATCCCGATCGTCCCGATCCCGGCCGCGGCGAGGTACAGGCCGGCGGGCGAGCCGAGGCCCCCGGCGCCGATGAGCAGGACGCGGGAGTCGAGCAGCTTGCGCTGGCCCTCCTGGCCGATCTCGGGAATGAGCAGCTGGCGCGAGTACCGGGCCCGCTCGGCATCGGTCAAGAGCTGGGCTGGTACCTCCCAGGCGCCACCGAGCGCCTTCCACTCGGCCATGCGGCCCTGGATGTTCAGGACGTCGGTGTAGCCGATCTCGGCCAGGTACTGCGACGCGCGCCGCGACCGGGCGCCGACCGCGCAATGGATGAGGAGCGCGGTGGACTTGTCCGGGACGACGGTCTCGATGGTCGTTGGGAGGTCGGCCAGCGGGACGAGCGTCGCGGAGGGGATATGGCCCTCGTTCCACTCGACCAGCTCGCGGACGTCGATGATCCGCCGCTGGTCGGCCAGCTTGACGGCGTCGGCGACCGAGACTTCGAGGAAGGTTCCGGGCTCGGGCATCAGACCGCTTCGGCCTCGACCGGCCACTCGACGGTCGAACCGGTTACCGCTCCCTGGAGCACCTTGTAGCCGAGCAGGGCGCACTTCAACCGGGCCGGACCGATGGGCACGCCCAGGTCGTCGAGCACGGCCTTGGGGTTGATGGCCCGCACCTCGTCGAGGGACATGCCGCGCAGGGTGTCGGTCAAGATCGAGGCCGATGCCTGGCTGATCGCGCAGCCGCGGCCCTCGAAGGCCACGTCCGCGATCCCAACGCGATCATCAGTCAGGCGCAGGGTCATGGACATCTCGTCGCCACAGGTCGGGTTCGAGTCGGCGGCATGGAGGTCATGGGGGTCGAGCACGCCCGCGTTGTGCGGGTTCTTGTAGTGCTCGAGGATGAAGTCGCGGTACAGGTTGTCCATCGGTGCTCGGGCTCAGCTGAACAGGGTGACGGCCGCTCGAACGGCGCCAGCCAGGGCCTCGACGTCATCGAGGTCGTTGAAGACGTAGAAGCTGGCCCGGGTGGTGGCCGGGATGTCGTAGCGCTGCATGACCGGCTGGGCGCAGTGGTGGCCGGCTCGGACCGCCACCCCGTGGTGGTCGAGGATGGTGGCCATGTCGTGCGGATGGACCGCATCGAACACGAAGCTGATGACCCCGGCGTGAATGTCCGCGTCGTCCGGCCCGAGTCGGCGGACGCCCGGGATCTCCCCCAGCGCGGCCCATGCGTGCTCGAACAGGTAGCGCTCGTGCTCGCGGACGTTGGCCATGCCCAGGTCGGTGAGGTAGTCGATGGCCGCGCCGAGGCCGATGGCCTCCACGATTGCCGGCGTGCCGGCCTCGAACTTCTGTGGGACCTCGTTCCACTCCGCGCCTTCGAGCGTGACCTTGATGATCATGTTGCCGCCGGTCATGAACGGGGGCATGGCCTCCAGCAGCTCCCGGCGAGCCCAGAGCGCACCGATCCCGGAGGGGCCGAGCATCTTGTGCCCGCTGATGGCCAGGAAGTCACAGCCGATGGCGCCGATGTCGATGGGCATGTGCGGGGCCGCCTGCGCCGCGTCAACCAGGACCAGGGCGCCGGCGGCATGTGCCCGCTCGGTGATGTCGACGATCGGGTTGATCGTGCCCAGCGCGTTGCTCACCGCCGCGACCGCGACCAGCTTGGGCCTGGCCGCCAGATGGCGGTCCAGGTCGTCGAGGTCCAGGCGACCGTCATCGGTGATGGCCACGTAGCGCAGCTCGGCGCCCACCTCGCGGGTCAGCTGCTGCCAGGGGACGATGTTGGCGTGATGCTCGAGCTGGGTGGTGACCATCACGTCACCGGCCCGCAGGTTGGCCCGGCCCCACGAGTAGGCGACCAGGTTGATGGCCTCGGTCGCGTTGCGGACGAACACGATCTCCTTGTCGGTCGGCGCGCCGAGGAACTGGGCGACCTTCCGACGGGCTGCTTCGAAGCGCTGGGTGGCGTCCTCGCTCAGCTCGTAGATCCCGCGATGGACGTTGGCGTAGTGGTGGGAATAGGCGTCCGCCATGGAATCGATCACGACCTGCGGCTTGGGCGACGACGCGGCGGAGTCGAGCCATACCAGCCGGTTGCCAGTCGAGGTCTGGCGCTCGAAGACCGGGAAGTCGGCGCGCCGCTCGGTGCCGCTGAAGGCACCGGGAATGGCGGCTGGTTCGGCGCGGACGGCCATCGGTCCTCCCTCCTCTGCGCTAATGGGACGCCGCTTCGGCGGGCTGCGGGGCGACCTCGTCGCCGATGCCGGCCGGCAGGCCAACCTGCTCGCGGACCCAGTCGTAGCCGTTGGCCTCGAGCTGGTGC
>DASYGU010000233.1:0-6470 GCA_035999355.1 Candidatus Limnocylindria bacterium
CGCGCGCCCGCAGCTCGTGCGCCGCGTCCTGCCCGGGATTGGCGTCCAGGATGGTGCTGGCCAGCCGGATCACGGTCCGGTGGTCGCCGCGGTCCGCCGCCGCCGACAGGTCGGCGAAAGCGGCTCCGCCGGTCATTCGGAAACCGGCGCCGGGGCGCTCCCCGTCCACGGGCCGCCGGCGACGAGCTCACGGATCCGAGCGGGGATCGCATCCAGCGCGACCCGCTCCTGGGTCATCGTGTCGCGTTCGCGGATGGTGGCGGCGCCGTCCGTCAGCGTCTCCACGTCCACCGTCACGCAGAAAGGAGTCCCGATCTCATCCTGGCGGCGATAGAGCTTGCCGATGGACGCGGTGTCGTCGTACATGGCGGCCACGTCCCGCTTCAGGTCCGTGGTCAGCTTCCGACCCAGCGCCACGAGCTCGGGTCGGTTGCGGAGCAGGGGCAGGACGGCGACCTTGACCGGCGCGAGCGACGGCCGGATCCGAAGGACGACGCGCTTCTCGCCGCCCACCTCCTCCTCGTCGTAGCCGTCCACGAGCACGGTCAAGGTGGCTCGATCGACCCCCATTGCCGGCTCGATCACGAAGGGGACGATGTGATCGCCCGTCGCCTCGTCGAACACGGTCAGGTTCTTGCCCGAGGCCGCGCCATGCGCGCTGAGGTCGAAGTTGGTCCGATCCGCCACCCCCTCCAGCTCGGACCAGCCCATCGGGAAGAGGTACTCGATATCCGTGGTCTGGCGGCTGTAGTGGCTCAGCTCGTCGGCATCGTGCGGGCGGAGCCGGAGGCGCTCGGCGTTGATCCCGATCTCATCGGTCCACCACCGGAGCCGCTCCTCGACCCAGTAGCCGAACCATCGATCCTCATCGGCCGGCGGGATGAAGAACTCCATCTCCATCTGCTCGAACTCGCGGAGACGGAAGATGAAGTTGCCGGGCGTGATCTCGTTCCGGAAGCTCTTGCCGATCTGGGCGATCCCGAACGGCGGCTTGCGGCGCATCGCGGTCGCCACGTTCGCGAAGTTCACGAAGATGCCCTGGGCCGTCTCCGGCCGCAGGTAGGCGACGCTGGCGCCCTCCTCCATCGGCCCGACATGGGTCTTGAACATGAGGTTGAACTGGCGGGCCTCGGTCAGCGTCCCTCGCTGGCCGCAGTCGGGACAGGCGATCTCGGACGGGGGTCCCTTGAGGTCGCTCTCGCGGAACCGGTGGTTGCAATTCCGGCAGTCGACCATGGGATCGCTGAACCCGGCCACGTGGCCCGAGGCCTCCCACACCCGCGGATTCATGATGATCGCGGCGTCCAGGCCCTCGATGTCATCCCGGAGACGGACCATGGATCGCCACCAGGCGGCCTTGATGTTCGTCCGCAGCTCCACGCCCAGCGGCCCGTAGTCCCAGAAGCCCTGGAGGCCGCCATAGATCTCGCTCCCGCCGAACACGAAGCCACGCCGCTTGGCGAGGCTGGCGAGGACGTCGAGGCTGGCAGCGGGCACGGCAGGCGAGTCTAGCGCAGGACCGATGTGGCCCCGGCCGCGGGCCGGTGCCGGCCGGCGTGGTCCAGCCGTCCCACCTCGTCGAGGAAGTCGCGGCTTCGCAGCTCGCGCTCGAGGACCGCGGACACGGTGGCGTGGAGATGGCGCTCGAGCTCGCGGCCGACCGGCGCGCTGAGATCCAGGAGCGCGGCCTCGGGCAGCGGCGAGCGCTGGAGGTGGCGCATGGCCTTCAGCGCGGGCGTGGAGATGGCGACCGCGCCGAGGGCTTCGTGCACGCATTCCGGCCCGACCACGCCGCCGGCGACCGCCGCGTATCGGTTCTGGCCCGGCCCGATCTCCGCCCCACACTCAATGCAGGCTCCCAGCTGCGGCCGGTAGCCCATCGCCTCGAGCAGATGCAGCTCGAACGCGCGGGCAATGGCGTCGCGGGTCGCGACCGTGAGCACGCCATCAAGCGCGGTCAGCCCCGTCCCGAGCAGGCTGAACGCCGCGGCGCTCTCGGCCCGCTCCTCGCAGAAGCGATCCGCGAGCTCGGCGATGTACCACGCGGTGGCGGTGGCGTGGAGGTCTGTCCGCATGCCGAGGTGCGGGTCCACCAGCTGCGACTGGGTCACGACGTCGAACGTGCGCCCGACCGCGAGGACGAGGTCCACCTGGCCAAGGGGCTCCAGTCCGCCGCCGATCCGGGAACGCGGCCGTCGAATGCCCTTGGCAATGACTCGCAGCTTGCCGAGGTGCGGGGTGAGGACGGTCAGGACCCGATCGGCCTCGCCCAGGTCCAGGCCACGAAGCACGATGGCCTCGGTCTTGTACAGGCGAGAGCGCGGGCTCACCGGTAGCCGGTCGGGTAGGCTTCGGGCGTGGACATCCGGGTCGAGTTTAGCCAGATGGTTGCGGACATCGAAGCCGAGATGCAATCCATCCTCGATGAGCATCGCGGCCCGGCGGCGCCGATGTACGACATGCTCGCCTACCACCTGGGCCTGGACGGGACCGATGCCGACGGTGGGAAGCGAATCCGGCCCCTCCTCGGTCTGCTCGTCATTCGGGCTCTCGGCGGCGACTATCACCGCGCCCTTGCCGGCGCCGCCGCCGTCGAGCTGGGCCACAACTTCAGCCTGGTCCATGACGACATCCAGGACGGCGATCTCGAGCGCCGCCATCGCGCCACCCTCTGGGCGCTGTGGGGCGTCCCACAGGCGATCAACGCCGGCGACGCGCTGTTCGCCCTCTCGCGGCTTGCCCTGTTCCGCCTGTCAGAGGCCGAGGACGATCCCGACGCACCCGACGCCCGCCAGATCCTCGACCTCATGAAGATCTATGACCAGACCTGTCTCGCGTTGTGCGAGGGCCAGTTCCTGGACATCAGCTTCGAAGCTCGACTGGACGTGACCGTGGAGGAGTACCTCCAGATGATCGAGCTCAAGACCGCCTCGCTGATGGCCGCCGGCGTCGAAGCGGCCGCGACCCTGACCTCGAAGGACCCGGCCGTGGTCACCCGTCTCCGGCGCTTCGGGGATCGGCTGGGGCTCGCGTTCCAGATGGCTGATGACGTGAAGGGCGCCTTCTGGGACGAGTCCGCGTCCGGCAAGGCCGAGGCAGGCGACGTCCGGCGGCGGAAGAAGACGATGCCCGTGATCTGGGCCTTGAACCACGCCTCGGAAGCCGACCAGGCCCGGCTGCGCGAGCTCTTCACACCGGGCGCCGATGGCGCGCAGCTGACCGATGCCGAGGTGGTCGAGGGCCTCGCCATCCTGGACCGATCGGGAGCGCGCGAGACGACCCTGGGCGAGGCGCGCCGATACCGCGATGAAGCGCTGGCAGAGCTCGAGACGCTCGATCTCGAACCCGGGCCCCGGGCCGAGCTCGAGCTGTTCGTGGAGGCGGTGATCGCCGCCTAGCGGTTGTTCTCGGCCGTCTCGCGGCTGGCCTCGACCTGGACGGCGAGGACCTTGGACACCCGCCGCGAGTCAGCGGCCAGCACGCGGAGGGTCAGGTCACGGAAGTCGACCTCGGTGCCCACCAGCGGGATGCGGCCGACCCGGTGGATGATCAGCCCGCCGATCGTGTCGAACGACTCCTCGTCGGGCTCTTCCGCATCGCCGAGCTCGAACAGGTCGCGGAGGTCGTCCATCGTCACCCGGCCGTCAAGCCGGAAGGCGCGGCGGTCGCCATCGGTCTCGACCGGCTCGACCAGGCTTTCCTCCATGTCGTACTCGTCCTGTATCTCGCCCACGATCTCCTCGACGAGGTCCTCGATGGTGACCAGCCCCGCCGTCCCGCCATACTCGTCGACCACGATCGCGATGTGGCGCCGGGCCGCGCGCATCTCAGTCAACATCTCGTCCACCCGCTTCGTTTCGGGCACGTACGCCGCCGGCCGGGCCAGGGAGCGGATCTCGAGCGGCTCGCGCTCCTCGACCGCGGGCAGCAGGTACGGCAGCATGTCCTTGGCGTAGAGGATCCCGACGATGTTGTCGAGGTTCTCGCGGTAGACCGGAACCCGGGAGTGGCCGGCGCGGACGATGAGGTCCAGTACCTCCTCGATCGGATCGTCGACCTCGACCGCCTTGATCCCGATCCTGGGAATCATGACCTCGTGGATCTGCTTGTCGCCGAGCTCGATGACCCCGTGGATCATCTCCTTCTCGGCCTCTTCGATTTGACCTTGCGCGGATCCCGTCTCCACCAGCAGCTTCAGCTCCTCCACGGACAGCAGCCCGGTCTGCGGTCGCTCGCGGCCCCCGAACAGGCGAACCAGGAAGCCGCTGATCGTGGTCGTGAGCCACACGAGCGGGGCCAGGACGCGCTCCATGACGCTGAGCGGGCGCGCGGCGACCAACGAGAACCGCTCCGGGAAGTTCAGGGCCAGGGTCTTCGGCACCAGCTCGCCGGCGATGATCGAGGTCAGCGCGATGAGCAGCGTGACCAGGATGAACGCGATCGTCTCGGCGGCATCCTGCACGGGCTCCAGCGGGATGGTCGAGATCGCGTCGGCAATGACCGCACTGAACGCGATCGCGCCGATGGCCGACGCGAGGAAGCCAAGGAACGTGATCACGACCTGGATCGTTGCCAGGAAGCGTTGCGGGTCCTCCACCAGCCGGCGCGCCGTCTCCGCGCCGCGCTTGCCTTCGTCAGCGAGCTGCTCGAGACGCGTGCGGCGCACGGTCAGGAGCGCGATCTCGGCCGCCGCGAATACGCCGCCGATGAGGATCAGGATGAATACGATCAGGAGGTCGATTGCCGGATTGCCCGTCCCGGCCGCGCCTTCAGGCATCCGGAGGCTCACCTCCCCGGCGTCGGGTTTCGATCGGGCGGGCGGGCATGCCGACCACGGTCTTGCCCGCGGCAACGTCACGGGTCACCACGCTGCCGGCTCCGGTCTTCGCGCCGGGCCCGATGGTCACCGGCGCCCGGAGCATGGTGTCGACCCCGATGAACGCCCCGTCTCCGATGATCGTCTCGTGCTTGTCGGTGCCGTCGAAGTTGGCGGTCACCGTGCCGGCACCGATGTTCACGTCGTCGCCGACCTGCGCGTCCCCGAGATAACTGAAGTGGTGCTGCCGAACCCGGGCTCCCAGGCGGCTCTTCTTGATCTCGGCGTAGTTCCCGATCTCGGATCCAGGCCCGACCACACTGCCCGGTCGGAGGTGGCTCATCGGACCGACCTGGGCACCTTCCCCCACCTCGGCTTCCTCGATCCACGACCCGTAGACGTGGGCACGCGCGTCTATCCGGCTGTCGCGAATTCGGCTGCCGGGCCCGACCACCGCCTCCTCGCCGATGACCGTGCTCCCGGTGAGGACCGTCCAGGGCTCGATCCGGGCATCCTGGCCGATGACCACTGAGGCGTCGATGAACGTGCTGGCCGGGTCGACGATGGTGACGCCGGCCCGCATGTGCTCTTCGGCGATCCGCGCGCGGAGGAGCCGATCGGCCGCCGCCAGCTGGACGCGGTCGTTGATACCGGTCGCCAGCTCGGGCTGCCGCGCGGTGACGACCCGGACCGCCTGGCCCTCGGCCGTGGCCAGCGCGACGAGATCGGTGAGGTAGTGCTCGCCCGCCGCGCTGAGCGGCACGCGTTCGATGGTGGCCCGCAGCCACGCCGCCGCAAAGCAATACGTGCCCGTGTTCACCTCGTCCAGGGCGCGGGTGGCGGCGTCGGCATCGGCCTCCTCGACGATCGCGGTGCACGCACCGTCCGGCCCGCGGACGATGCGTCCGTAGCCGGTGGCATCGGGGAGATGCGCTGAGAGAAGGACGAACGGGGCACCACTGGCCGATTGCTCGTGCACGAGCGCGGTCAGGAGCTCGGTCGGAAGGAGCGGGACGTCGCCCATGGTCACGAGGACCTGATCGATGGTGTCGGGCACGCTCGATAGCGCGACCCGGACCGCATCCGCGGTGCCCAGCTGGGGCTCCTGGCGGATCGCGACCACGGATTCGGCCAGCGCGGCTTCGACCGCATCGGCGCCATGCCCCGTGACGACCACGACCGGTGCCGCGGCGACCGCGTCAAGGCTCAGAAGGACGTGCTGGATCATCGGTCGACCGGCAAGTGGATGGAGCACCTTCGGAAGCCGAGACCGCATCCGGGTTCCCTGGCCGGCGGCCAGCACGATCGCAGCGAGGCTGCTCACGCCAGGGGGCGCTTGGAAGGGCGCATCAAGAGGTGTGGATGGTAGGAGGGCGTTCGAACGAGCGTCAACTTGCCCGACTAGTCTCCCGCCACCGCGACGGCCTCGATCTCGACGTTGGCGCCGGCCGGGAGGGCGGTGACCACGACCGTCGTCCGCGCAGGAAAGGGTTCGGGGAACGCCGCACGGTACGCCTCGTTCATGGTCGGGTAGTCGGCCATGTCGACCAGGAAGACGGTCGTCTTGAGGACCCGATCCATGCTCGATCCGGCGGCATCAAGGATCGCGGAGACATTCCGGAGCGCCTGAGGCGCCTCCGTCGCGACGCCGCCT
>DASYGU010000235.1:0-5187 GCA_035999355.1 Candidatus Limnocylindria bacterium
GTATCCGGCCCACCGGGGTACATCACCTCCGACGGTGCGCGGTGTCCCGCGCCGGCCCCGCCATCCGGATCGACCAGGGACAGCTCGCCCAGGGACGAGAAATCATGCGGCATCGGGGAGAGTCTAGCGAAGGCCGCGACTAGACTCGGATCATGCCCTTCAACCCGACGGCCGCGGCGGACGGGCTCGAGGCCGCGATCCGTGCCGTGGGCTCGCCGGGCCGGGCCGAATCCGAGAAGAAGTACCTCAAGAGCGACCTCACCTTCCTGGGCGCCACGGTCTGGCAGACCCGGGACACGGTGAAGGCGTACCTCAGGGAGACGACCCTCGATCACGCCTCGCTGGAGGCACTGCTCACGACCCTTTGGTCCGCACCGATCTTCGAGCGGAAGATGGCGGCGGTCATGCTCCTGGACCTCAATCCCGGGCTCCTGGACGCGGCCGACCTGCCGCTCCTGGAGCGGCTCCTCCGAGAGTCCTTGACCTGGGCCCTGGTCGACGCCCTGGCCGGCGACATTGTCGGGCGCGTCCGCCTCGCCGACCCATCGGTCGAACCAACCCTGGACCGATGGGCCACCGACCCCGATTTCTGGATCCGACGCTCGTCGCTGCTGGCCGAGCTGAAGGCCCTCAAGAAGGGCGCGGACATGGATCCGTTCCTCCGTCGGGCGGACCTCATGCTCGACGAGAAGGAGTTCTTCATCCGCAAGGCAATCGGCTGGGTCCTGCGTGAAGTGGGGAAGAAGCGGCCGGACGAGGTGATCGCGTGGCTGGCGCCCCGGACGGCCCGCGCGTCGGGCGTGACCATGCGTGAGGCGATCCGATACCTGCCCGCGGCTGATGGCGCGCGGCTGATGGCCGCCTATAAGGAGCATCGCCCCGCCGCCTGAGAGGCGCGACGGGCCGTTTCGAGCGCCAAAGGTACGGGCCTGGTCCCAGGCCCGTCTGGTGCCTCTGGTCAACGCGAACAGGCCCCCGAACACGGGGTGACCGATTCTCCTATTCACTCGGGTGTGACTGATGGGTAGGTTCGGCCCATGCCGTCACCGCGCCAGCCCAGCGCCGGGCCGGTCCGATCTCGTCGGCCGGCCCTCCTCGCGCTCGTCTTCGGCATTTTCCTGGTGCTCATCGGGCTCACCGCCACCGCGTTGGTGGTGGTCACCGCCATGCACCTGTCCAGCGCGACCCTGAACGCGGTGGTGTCGCGCGACCGGTCGCTCGTGGAGCTGTTCGTGAACGGCAACGTCACGGCGGCCGACATCGACCAGAACGGTCCGAGTCGAGCTTCGGCCGAAGCGCTGGAGGCGAAGCTCGGAACCCTGACCGCAGAGGACGAGATCCTGCGGATCGATCTGCGCGGACTGGACGGGGCAATCCTGGCCAGCTCGGATCCTGAGCTGCGCGGGACGAATCCAGGCGCCTCTACCGCGCTCCAGAGCGCAATCGCGGGCGAGCCGTCCATCTCCCTCCTGGACGCCGTGGCAGCAACCGACGCCGGCGACACGGTGCTTGATACGAGCCAGGTGGTCCAGGAATACCTCCCGCTCCTGTCTGACGAAGGGGAGCCCCTGGCCGTGGTGGCCGTCTGGCGCGACGCAGCACCGCTGCTCTCCGGCGTGGATGCCGCCCGTCGGGACATCGTCATCGTCACCCTGGCCGCCGCCATCCTGCTCGGGGTCGTGCTCCTCGGCGTCTTCTGGGCCGCCCAGAAGCGGATCCTTCGTCAGCAGGCCGACCTGGTCGAGGCCGAACGCCGCGATCCCCTCACCAACCTCCTGAATCACGGCGCGGTGGTTACGCTCATGGCCGAGGCGGTCGAGACTGCACGGGCCAAGGGCCGCAGGTTCGGCCTCGCGTTGGTGGACATCGACAACTTCCGGCTGTTCAACGACACGCACGGCCATGATGCCGCGGACCAGGTCCTGCTCCGCGTGGCGGACTGGCTCCAGCGCGAGGATGGCGAAGACAAGGCCATCGCGCGATACGGACCGGACGAGTTCCTGCTCGTCCTGCCCGGCGCCGATCGGGTCGACATGGAGGCCGCGGTCAATCGGATCCGGACCGGCCTGTCCGGCGTCAGCGTGCAGTTCGGTGAGTCTGAGCAGCTGCCGGTCACGGTCAGCGCAGGCATCTGCCTGTATCCCGACCACGCCGACTCGGTGACCGAGCTCCTGTCCGCGGTGACGGTGGCCGTTGGTGAGGCGAAGGCCAGCGGCGGCGACGCGGTGTGCGTGGCGCAGCTCGGCGACGAGCGCCAAAAGGCGGTCTCGGGCAGCTTCGACGTCCTCCAGGGACTGGTCATCGCGGTCGACTCCAAGGACCGATACACCAAGCGCCATTCAGAAGACGTGGCCCGCTATGCGGTATTCCTTGCCGGCCAGCTGGGCCTCGATCAGGACCTGCGGCGGACGATTCACCTCGCGGGGCTCCTGCACGACGTGGGCAAGATCGGCATCCCGGACCACCTCCTCCGCAAGCCGAGCAAGCTCACCGCCGAGGAATTTGACGTCTTCAAGCAGCACGTCGCCCTGGGCGACGCGATCGTCCGCGACATCCCGAACGTGGACCTCGTCCGGGCCGGCATCCGCCACCACCACGAACGGTGGGATGGCAATGGCTACCTTGAGGGCCTGGAGGCTGGGGAGATCCCGATCATCGCCCGCGTGCTGGCCGTGGCGGACGCCTTCTCGGCGATGACCACCACCAGGCCATATCGCAAGGCACTGTCCGTCGAGGAAGCCCTGAAGCGGTTGGGTGACGCGGCCGGCCGGCAGCTCGAGGAAGACCTGGTCGTCGCATTCATCAAGGGCATGGAGACCGCACCCGACGCCCCGATTCCCGCCGAGCGGCCGTCCGGAATCTGGCGCCCGACCGAATGGGTGGCCTGACCGTGCGACGCGTTTGGGTCCGACCGGTCTCGGTGGTGGCGACCCTGCTCCTCGGGATCCTCGCTCTCGCCGCTCCGGTTTCGGCCGTCGTGGGCTGGACCCTGGTCGGCGGCCCGCTGATCGCCACCATGTTCACTTCGACGACCTATACGTTCACTGCCACGAACCTCACCTATGGCAGCGGCATCGGCTGCGTGGAGATCCAGCTCCCCGACCAGTTCGTGATCGAGAGCCTGGGCGATCCCGTGCCGTCCGACTCCGGCCACGATTGGAGCTCCGGCCTGTACGGCGGGACGAACTGGGTCCTGGCGCATGCCACCGGCGGCGGCGGGCGCCTCGACATCCTCGAGTCGGTGACGTTCACGATCACCGCCACGGCCACCTCGGCCGGTGACTGGTTCTGGAACACCCACGCCCACCGCCGGCAGGACTGCACCGGCCCGGACATCGAGGCCGGCATCTGGCCGATGGTCGTGAACCCGATCGCCCCGCCGTCGGCGCCACCGACTCCAGTCCCCACAGCCGTACCCACGGTGGTCCCGACACCGATCCCCACGCTCGTTCCGACACCGCCACCGCTCCCGATCGGCACCCCCCAGCCGACGGCGACGCCAGCCGCGAGCTCCAGCGGGACCCCGCGACCGACACCCACGGGTTCGCCACGGCCAACCCCGGAAGTCATCGCGGGAGCCCCAGCCGCGCCGCCCGGTGGGTCCGGAACCCCTGTCCCGCTGGGTCGGATGGCGCCGCTTGCCGAGAGCGATACGTCGGCAATCGGGCTCGGAACCGAGGTGTTCGCGCTCCTGGAAGGTCCGCTCGTCTGGTTCGTGCCCAGCGCGGTGATGGGTGGGCCGGGCCTCCTGATCCTGCTGTTCGTTGCGCTGCAGGCGGGTGGCGCCCTGGCCTGGATCCCCGCCGTCAAGCGGATGAGCGGCGAACCGTTGCCCGTCCAGCGCCGCCGCCGCCCGGGCAGCTGAGGCGCCCTCAGCCGAAGCTCGGCTCCACCGGGTCAGCTCAGGGGAGCGTCTGTCTCCCAGCCCTCGAGGCGTTTGCGCACGTCGGCCATGAAGTAGCCAACCTGCGCCCCGTCGAGGACACGGTGGTCGAACGAGCAGGTCATGTTCATCAGGTGCCGCACGGCAATCACGTCCGAGCCGTCAACCTCGATCACCTTGGGCCTCTTGACGATGGCCTCCATGGACAGGATGGCCACCTCCGGCGCATTGATGATCGGCATCGATGAGATCGATCCGAACCACCCGGTGTTGTTCACGGTGAATGTCCCGCCCTGGATCTCGTCGAGCTTGAGCCGATTGGCACGGGCCCGGGCGGCCAGGTCCTGGACCTTGCGATTGACCCCGCTGATCGACAGCTGATCGGCATCGGCGATGACCGGCACGACCAACCCGTTGTCGACCGCCACGGCGATTCCGATGTTCAGCCGGCTCTTCAGGATGATGCGATCCCCGGCAAACTGGCTGTTCAGGGTCGGGTGCGCGCGGAGGGCTTCGGTGACGGCCTTGATGACGACCGCCACGAAGCTGATGCCCGCACCTTCGCGCGCCTTGTAGGCCTCGTTGTTCGCGTCACGCCAGCGCACGACGTTGGTCATGTCCACCTCGACCACGGTGTAGGCGTGCGGGACCGTTTGCTTGACCTGGGTCATCTTGGCCGCGATGCCCTTGCGCATCTGGGTCATGGGCCACTCCACGTCGCCGCCGGTGGGAGCGGGGATGGCCTCCGGTGCCGGGGCTGACGGGGGTGCCGGGGCCGGTGCGGGGGCGCTGGTCGCGGATGGCGCGGCCGGTGTTGGCGTTGGAGCCGGAGTTGCCGCCGGAGTCGCCGCAACCGGGGTCGGGGCTTGAGCTGGCGTGACCGGAGCCCGAGGAGGCGCGGCGGGAGCGGGAGCCTCAGCAACAGCAACAGGAGCGGGAGCGGGTTCAGGGGGCGGAGCCGGGGCGGCCGATTCGCCAGCCGGGGCGCCATCTCGGGCGGCCACGTAGGCGAGGACGTCATCGCGGGTGACGCGTCCACCGGCTCCGGTGCCGATGATCTGGGTCACTTCGAGGTTGTGCTCGCGAAGGAGACGGCGAACGGCGGGCGTCATCCGCATCCCCGCGTCGCCCGCGTCGCTGCTGGCGGCCACGGCGGGAGCAGGAGCGGGTTCAGGCTCGGGTGCAGTTGGCGCCGCTGCGGGGGCCGCGGCCACGGCCGCGAGGGCAGGCTCGTCTTCGGCGACCGGTGCAGGCGCGGCCGACGGCGGTTCGGACGGCGCCGCAGCCACCGCGGTTTCGACCGG
>DASYGU010000240.1:0-4857 GCA_035999355.1 Candidatus Limnocylindria bacterium
TTTCCGATCGGTGGGGATCGATGTCCACACCGTCCACACCCCTACGACGACAGGCGGCGAATAGAAAACTCTATGCTTCAAGGAACCGTAGTTGAGACGCAGTCAATGAACATCTCCGTCATGCAGGAGAACCTGGCCCGCGGGCTGGGAATCGTGAGCCGAGCGGTGGCCAACCGCGCCACGCTTCCCGTCCTGGCCAACGTCCTGCTCCGGACCGAGGATGGCGGGCTCAAGCTCACCGCCACCAATCTCGAGATCGGGATCACGTGCTGGGTGCCCGGCAAGGTCGAGGATGGCGGCGAGATCACCGTGCCGGCCCGCCTCCTGACCGACCTGGTCGGATCGCTGCCGCCGCAGAAGATCGACCTCGAGCTCTCGGCCAAGGATCGGACCCTGAAGGTGACCTGCGGCGGGAGCCGCGCCTCGATCAAGGGCATCGAGGCCGACGAGTTCCCGGTGGTCGGCGGCATCGGCGAGGCGCCGATCACGTCCGTTGACGCCCGTGTCCTGCGCGAAGCGTTGGGCGAGGTCGTGTTCGCGGCCGCCACCGACGAGTCGCGCCCGATCCTGACCGGCGTCCTGACCCGGTTCGAGGGCGACACGATGACCCTGGCCGCCGCCGACAACTATCGGATCGCGGTCCGGACGCTCACCCTCAGCAAGCCTGTCGCGGCCGAGACCACGATCGTGGTTCCCGGCCGCTCGTATGCGGAGCTGGTGCGGATCCTGCCCGACGCCGAGGCGCCGGTCGAGATCACGATCACCCCGAACCGAAGCCAGGTCCTGTTCCATGTCGAGGGCATCGACCTCGTCAGCCGCCTCATCGAAGGGCAGTTCCCCAACTACGAGCCGATCGTCCCGCGCAAAGACGCCTGGACCGCCCGCGCGACCGTCGATCGCGAGGCGTTCCTGGCCGGCACCCGGCGGGCGAGCTTCTTCGCCCGCGACTCGGCGAACATCATCAAGGTGGAGGTCGGCGGCGAGAACGGGGACGCGTCGACGGTCACGATCAGCGCCCACGCGGTGGACATCGGCGACAACGCCGACTCGCTGGAGGCCACGGTCGAGGGCTCGCCGACCACGATCGCGTTCAATGCCCGCTACCTGACCGATGTCCTCGGCGCCCTGAGCGCCGAGGAGGCCATCCTCGAACTCTCCGGGCCGCTGGCCCCCGGCGTGATCCGGGGTGTCGGCAAGGACGAGTACGTCCACGTCATCATGCCGGTGCGGACCGCCTCCTGACCTTGATGTGCGTCTCGCGCGACTCCAGCTCGACCACTTCCGAAGCTACACGGCCGCTGAGCTTGTCCCCGACCCGGGGCTGACCTTGATCGCCGGCCCGAACGGCGCCGGCAAGACCAACCTCCTCGAGTCGATCTGGGTCACCGTCTCCGGCCGCTCCCACCGGACCGCGACCGACGCCGAGCTCGTCTCGCACGGCGCGCCATTGGCCCGCGTGACGCTCGACCTGACCGGTGATGACGGCCCGGCCACGCTCGAGCTCGTGCTCCCCGGCGTCGAGCCCACCCCGGGCGTTCGCCGCCGCCTGAGCCTGAACGGCATCGCCCGCCGCCAGACCTCGGTCGCCGACACCCTTCGCGCAGTCCTGTTCAGACCCGAGGAGATGCTCCTCCTGGTCGGGGCACCATCGGAGCGGCGGCGGTTCCTGGACGCGATCCTCGCTCAGCGCTCCCGGGCCACGGCTCGCGACCTGGCCGACTACGCACGGGTCCTGGCCCAGCGCAACGCGCTTCTCCGCGCGATTCGGGCGGAGGAGGCCGATCCGGCCGTCCTTCCGGTCTGGGACGAGCAGCTGGCAATCGTGGGTGGACGGGTGTTGGCCGCCCGCACCGCATTGGTCGACGACCTGGCCGCGCGGATCGGGCCGCTCCACGATGCGGTCGCCCCGGCCGACGAGCGCGGCGACCGGGTGGAGGTCGCGTATCTCGACTCGCTGAAGGACGCGTGGCCCGAACGCGACGCTCCGACCAGGGACCCGTCACGGCTCGACCCGGACCGCCTCGCCACGGCCATCCGGCGGCGCCTGGAGGAGGTGCGCCAGAAGGACATCTGGAACGGGATGTCGCTCGCCGGCCCGCACCGAGACGACATCGGCGTCACGCTCGGCGGGGTGCCCGTGGCCGCGCACGCCAGTCGTGGCCAGCAGCGGACGATCATCGTCGCCCTCAAGCTGGCCGAGACCGACCTCCTGGCCGAGGACGACGGGCCGGCGCCCATCGTCCTGCTGGACGACGTGTTCAGCGAGCTCGACCCCGAGCGATCGGAGCGCGGCCTCGATCTCCTCCGTCAGCGCGGACAGGTCCTGGTCACGATCACGGACCCGGGCCTGCTCCCGGCCCGCCACCGCCACCGGGTGCCGGTGTGGACCGTGGGCGACGGGCAGCTGGCGCTGGCGCCGCGCGTGGCCTGAGGCGGACGAGGTGGCCGGTCGGCAGACCAGCGAGGAGGCGGCCAGCGCGGTCCAGCGCGCCCTCCTCCAGTGCGTGGGCCCGGGCGCGGCAGAGCA
Source organism: Candidatus Limnocylindria bacterium (assembly GCA_035999355.1). Classification (GTDB taxonomy): domain Bacteria; phylum Chloroflexota; class Limnocylindria; order QHBO01; family QHBO01; genus DASTEQ01. Next base: position 2,528 of record DASYGU010000240.1, read on the forward strand.
GCTGGCCCTGGCCCAGGCCCGGCTGGCGTGGCTCGAGGCGGTTGGTGACGCGGGCCTGGCCCCCGAGGGCATGTGGAGCCGGGTCATCACGGTCAGCAACGGGGTCGCCGCGGTCGTGGCCTCCGAGCCGATGCTGGCCGCCGAGCTGAAGCTTCGCGGCGAGCAGCTGGTCCGGGCCGTGAACGACCGGCAGCGGGGACGCCCGGGCGCGCTGTACGAGCTGCGCACGATCACCGTCTCCGTCCGGCCAGGGGCGACGCCACCGTGAGCCAGCGCCTGGCGGCGAAGGTCGGCATCGTCTCCGACGCAGACCGCGGACCCGACGCCCGAGACCTGGTTCGGCTCAACGAGCCCACCGTCGGGGCCCCGGTTCGGACCAAGGGCAGCCTGTACCTCGTCGCCCAGCTCACCGACCCGGGCTCAGGCACCGTGCGCGCCGCCCGCCAGGCGCTCGAGGCGATCGAGCACGACTACTACTACGACCTGTCCGCCGGCCCGATCGACACGCTCTCGCGCGCACTGGCCCAGGCCAACCGGCGCCTGTTCCATGCCCGCGGCCGTGCCGGCCTGAACCGTGGCGCGCAGATCAGCGTCGTGGCCGCCGCGATCCGTGGCGCGGAGCTGCACGTGGCCAAGATCGGGCCGGCGGGCGCGATCATCGTCCGCGGCGACCGGATCTTCGAGCTGCCTCCGCCCGGCGCCGCGGAGGACGACATCGACTCGGATCGCCGGGTGGCCGACTCGCTGGGCGAGGTGCTCGAGGTCGAGCCGGTGACATGGTCGGGCGAGTTGGGCCACGGGGACCGGGTGGCGCTCATCAGCCGCAACCTGGCCGAGATCGTCGGGGCCGAGGACACGCGCAAGACCCTCCTCGAGCTTCGGCCGGGTGCGGCGGCGCGGCACCTCCACGAGCTGTTCCTCGAGCGTGGCGGCAGCGGTTCCGACGGCCTGCTCACGATCGAGCTGAACGCCATCGCGCTGACTGCCACCACGCATCGGTTGGAGCCGGTGAGGCCGGCCGACCCGCTGGCCGGCCTGCCCGACCGCAGCCCCGTCCCCGGTGCCGACGCGGTGGGCGGTGCCCTTCGCCGCGCCGACCACGCGGTCGACCATGCCCAGTCGCGGGTCGGCAGCTCGCTCGACGTGTGGATCGGCCGGATCGTCACCCTGCTGCCCCGTCGGCGGGTCGACTATCCCCGCCGCGTGGTCCGGACCGAGGCCCTGGAGGCTCGCCGCCGCCGTCGGGTCGGCGCGCTGGGCATGCTGGCCCTGGCCGGGCTGCTGGCCGCCGCGGTGACCGTCGCCAGCGATTCGTCCATCGACCCCACCCAGGCCATCCCGCGGCTCGAGGTGGCCCGCGAGGCCATCGCCGAGGGCGAGTCCCTGATCGCGGAGGTCGAGAGCCGTGTGGACGGCCAGGACCTCGTCGAGCGGGATCCCGATCGGGCCAAGGACCTCTTGGCCGAGGCCGACCGGGCGCTCATCCGGGCGGAGGGCGCCGGCGTCCCCGCGGCGTCGCTGGAGCCGCTGCGCGTCCGGCTGGATGGACGGCGGGACGCCCTGTACACCGTCTCCCGGATCCGGGAGCTGACCACGGTCGTGGACCTGGCCGCCACCTTCACCGGGGTCGACGCCAGCCGGATGGTGGCCGCCAGCGACGGCTCGCTGTGGATCCTCGAGACCGGCCGCGGCCGCGTCATCCGGGTCGATCCGCTGACCGGGGCGTCGGAGGCGGTGTACCGCGCCGGCCAGCAGCTGGACGATGGCACGGGCGGCGACCCGTGGCTCATCGCGACCGCCGCCACCGACGTCGTGGTCGTCGACCGCGACCGCCAGGCCTGGCGCGCCGACCTGGTCGAGCGGGTGATGCGTCGGATGCCGATGGCGGGCATCGACACCCTGGACGCCAGCAGCCAGCTGCTCACCGCGCTCCAGCACCGGCCGCCGCTCGAGATCTTCAACCTGTACGCGGTCGACGGCGCCGAGGGGACGGTGTGGAAATGGACGCCGCCCGCGGTCATCCCGGTCACCTTCCCCGTCGCCCCCGAGTCGTTCCTCACCAGCGAGCCCGACCTGGACCCGGCCAACGCCCGTGACCTGCGGGCGGACGCCAACCTGTGGCTCCTCCAGCGGGCGACCGTCACCCGCGCAAACTTCGGCACCCCCATCCCCCAGACCGAGTTCTCGCTCGACCCGCCGCCCGACGCCGCCGTGCGCGAGGCGCTGGACTACACCCTGTTCGACGCGGCGACCATCGGCGACCGCGACCAGTTCTTCGTCTACGACGCGGCCAATGCCCGGATCGTCGCCTTCCAGCGGGCGGACGGAGC
>DASYGU010000242.1:0-9019 GCA_035999355.1 Candidatus Limnocylindria bacterium
GTCCCAGGTCGCTGCGCTGGATGCCCGGGTTGAGGCTGCGGTGCAGACCGCGGCACCGCGACCGCGCCGCAACCGGGCGGTTCGCACCGTCCTCTTACTGGCCGCCCTGTTCGTGATCGTGCCCTCGATCCTGGGCGTGGGCGCGGCGATCATGAGCACCGAGGACCCCTTTGGCCTGACCGATGCCGCCGGCTTCCAGGCCGAGCTGGACAGCGCCATGGCGATCACGCCCATCCCGGCCGGCGCAACCTGGCCCGACTTCCTGGCCGCCGATTCCGCGGCGGCCTACAGCGCCGGCGGTGGGAGGGCTTGGGTCGAGCTAGTCTCGATGTGCCTATGGGAAGTGGAGTGGCTCCATGCCCGCGCTGCCGTCGATGCGACCCGCGAGGCCCTGGCCCGGATCACGATCATCGGCTTCCCCGAGTGGTATTCGACCGACAGCGTGTTCTTCCAGCCGCAGGGTTCGCGGGCCTTGTACCTGACCCCGATCGTGGCAGGGGTTCGGGTTGGCGACCCCACCGCCCTGGCCCGGGACGTCGACCTCAACTGTGCAGGAATAGCGCCCTTCGTCGCCCCCTGACGCCTTTGGGTTCAGACGCCATAGGTGCGCCGCTCGGCTCGCTACTCCGGGGGGAGATCGATCGATAGCGAATCGAGGACGGCCATCAGTTCTGCGCGGGTCCCATCCGGCAGCTCAGGCCATGTTGCCGCGTCGATGATCACCAGCCGACCGTCCACGTCGACGAGCCGGATCAGATCCTGTTGGCCGGGGCCCTGGTGGTAACGGGCCGACTCGCCGGAACCGTAGTGCCAGCTCTGGAAGAATCCGTCCCCTTCGTACAGGTCGCACGTTGAGGGGACGACGTCGTCGGGCACCGAAAGCTGAATCTCGATCGCTCGGCGGTCGCCTACCGAGATCTCGCGTGGAGTCGATGCGTGTCTCGGCTGCTGAGCGGCCAGGGCTGACGCCATGAAATCGACCGTCTTCTCCACCGGGAACTGGGTGGTCGACCAGTGGCACGCGTCGGTGTAGGTGTAGTCCGGCGCACCCCAGAACTGAATGGCTGCCCCCTGCCGACTGCTGATTCCGCCGCCCGTGATCAGCACGAAGCCATCGCTTCCGGCCCAATGATCGGGAAGTTGGACCCTCACCAGAATCGGGTCGAGCGCCGACGACTCGGCAATGAGGACATGGGTACCGGCCTCGAGTGGGCCGGCCATCCGTGGGTATGCCGAGCCGTTGGTCGGCTCAACGGACGCCGCCGTCTCCGCGCTGGACGTCGCAGATGGCTCGGCCGCGGAAGGCGACCCCGTCGCGCACGCCCCCAACAGAGCGACGAGCGCAAGCGCGCACCCAATTTCGAGCTTTTTCATCTGGCCTCTCCCTCCGCTTCGAAAATGCCGTACTGACCCTGGGCCTCCCGCGACGATTCGGGCCAACAGGCCGCCTCAACCCCCACCTCGGCTATCGCGGGTCCCGGCGAGCGAATCAACCGGTGTCCCAGCCCTGCGGAAGCGTGAAGATGATCCGAAGGCCGCTGCCAAGAGCTTCGCCGCGGATCGACTCCACGACCTGGCGGGCTGCGTCCAGCTCGTCCGCTGTGGTTGACGGGTCCCAGGTGAGGTAGACGCACAGGGTGCGGCCATCGATGGCCAGGGCATACGCTCCCGTGGTCTGTCCCTCTTCCCGTTCCGGCATGAAGAGGACACCCGGGCCGTCGTAGGGCTCGACATACGTGCCATCGAGGCCACCGACCGTCACCGGAACCGGCTCGGGGCCATCCCCGCTGGCGAAGCAGTCGTCCTCGACGGCAAAGACCATCTGCGTCATTCGACCGCCGCCATCGTCCAGCCCGACGACGTTGTGCATCCCCGTGCTCGATCCCAGTGCGCCGGTCCATCCGTATACGCCCGCCGGGTTGGATCTCGACCCGGGCATCCGCTGGATGAGGGGGATCGAGGCCGAGGGATCAGGGGAACTGGATGTCGAGCCAGGGGTGGCTTCGGGGGTTGGCGTCGCGTCGGGCGTTCCGATCGTCGGCCCCCACAGCAGGCCGAGTCCGACGATGAGCACGATGACAATCGCCGCCGTCGCCAGGCCCACGGGCAGCATGTAGTTCGACCTGGTCTGTGGCGCAGACAGGGGCTCGGCGACGGCGCGAAGCGTGGCCTCGGCCCACAGTTCTGGCACTCGCACCCGATCAAGGCTGCGGAAACGGTCGTGCACGTCAGTCATCGCGATTCACCCAGGAGATGCTTGAGCCGCTTCCGCCCGCGGCTGAGGTTGGCTCGCACGGCAAGCTGCGACATGCCGGTCTTTTCGGCGATCTCGCGGATCGGTGCGTCGACGTAGTAGAAGAGGATGACGGCGGTCCGCTGCTTTTCCGGCAGACCGGCCAGGGCATCGAGAAGGTCCGCGTCTGCCTCGGTCTCGAGGTAGCCGGTATTCGGCATCTGTGAGTTCGCCCGCGAGCGTTGCGTGAGATCGGCGGCGGCGAGACGGAAGCCCATGCGCCACACCCATGCCCGCGGATCGCGGATGGCAGCTCGATCGCGGATGGCCCGGGCGAAGGCTTCAGCGACGGCGTCGCTGGCGACGTCCGGGTCGCGGCTGAACGCGAGGAGGGCGCGCCACAATCGCTCGGCTTCCTCGCGGTAGACCGCCTCGAGCTGAACGAGGTCGTCGGCGACTGCCGTCACTGATACCACTATGAACTGATAGAGCCGAAATCCGGCCAAAAGGTGACATGAGCGACGAGATCACCCCCTGCTGCTCGGGAGCTGTTTCCTTGGTCGCCCCTGAGGCTGGGTGCATCGGCCGATCCCGTTCGGCGGACCAAAGTTGCGTGGTTTCACGGATGCGATGGCGACAGCCACAGACCTACGGTCTTTGTGCCAACGAGCACCAAGGAGATCACGGTGGACCATCTCACCCTGAAATCGCGAGGGCGCGCCGTGTCACTGCTGGCGGCCTCCCTCGCGCTGGCCGTCGCCGCATGCACACCATCGGGCAGTCCGGCCGGAAGCAACCCGGCCGATGGCGGCGGCGGAGCGCCAAGCGGGGCAGGATCGTCGGCTCCGGATGGCGGTCAGCCCGGTTCCGGTGAGGACGGCGTCGAAGGCAGTCTCACCACGTCCGGGGTGTATGACGCGACCTGGACCTGGGAACCGGGCAATTCGATGGAAATCGGTGACATTGGCGGGATCACGCTGAATTCGGACCAGGGGACCTTCGGCAACATCACCGTCAAGACCGATGGCAGCATTTCGTTCGGAAGCACCGCGCCCGAGCTCCCAGTCCTCTACTACGAGGGCACCGGCGCGGAGGTGACGCTCGACACCGTCAACATCGGGTACGTGTGCAGTTTCACCCTGGACGACGATCTGACCGGCAGCGATGGCTCCGTGCTGCACATCGCCGGCTCCATGACGTTCCATCTGGACGACGAGATCACTCCCTGCTGACATGAGCCAGGCCTCCGCTACCATCGCGAGGTGGAGGCACAGCCTTCGGCCGGGGCGGTGGTGGTCGGGCGGGATGCGGAGCGCCGGGCAATCGACGCGTGGCTCGAGGCGGGCCGACCTGCGTCGCTGCTCATCAACGGCGAGGCCGGCATCGGCAAGAGCACGCTGTGGGCGTATGCGGCTGACCGAGCGGCGGATCGAGGGGACCGCGTGCTGGCCTGGCGTGCGAGCAACGCCGAGCACGAGCTGGCCTTCGCCGCGCTGACCGCACTCTTCGACGAACCGATGGTCGTCCCCTTGCTGGACCGCCTGCCCGATCCCCGGCGACGGGCGCTGGAGACCGCCATCGGTCGCGTCAGCCCGGACCTCGATCGGCCTGAGCCGAGCCTGGTGGGGCTGGCCGTGGCCGACGTCCTGCGCATCCTCTCCGCCGAAGGCCCTGTGGTGGTCGCCATCGATGACGTGCAATGGACCGATGCGGCGAGCGCGGAGGCCCTCGCCTTTGCGGCTCGGCGCCTGCGGACCGAGCCGGTCGGGTTCGTCCTTGCCCTCCGAACCGGTCCCGACGTGTCCGGTGAGGCCGACCTCCTCTCCTCGGCCGTCGAACGATCCGAACGGCTGCATGTCGGACCGCTGTCGGTGGGCGCGCTGGGCCGTCTCGTCCACGAGCGGCTGGATGTGGCGCATCCCCGACCGCTGCTCGTCCGCCTCCACGAGGCCTGCTCGGGCAACCCCTTCCTGGGCCTGGGGATCAGTCGATCACTCCAGGCGCGAGGGATGGAGCCGGCGCTGGGTGAGCCCTTCCCCGTCCCCCCGCAGGCCGAACCGGTCGTCCGGGATCACCTCGCGACGTTGAGCCGGGACGCCCGACGGAGCGTGGTCATCGTGGCCATGTCGCCCTCGCCGAGCGTGGCGCTCGTCGAGCGCGTTCTGCGCGAGGGCGGCGGACGGGCGGTCGACGAGGCGTGTGAGAAGGGTGTCCTGGTCGCCGACGGCTCCCGGCTGCGGGCGGTCCACCCCCTGTTCACCTCGACCGCCTACGCTGATGCGCCGCCCGGCGAGCGGCGCGCGCTCCGGGCGGCACTCGCGGACATCGCCGAGGACCCCGTCGAACGAGCCATTCATCAGGCGGCCATGGTCGCCGGGCCTGACGCGGATGTTGCTGAGGCACTCGCCGCCGCAGGCAGAACCGCCTTCGCCCGCGGCGCACCCGCGATTGCCGCCGACCTGCTTGAGCGCTCGGCTCACCACGCGGTGGGGGTTGAGCAGCGGAGCATCGCGCTGATCGCGGCCGCGGATGCGGCCGTGGCGGCGGGGGACTACGACCGAGCGGCGACCAGTCTCCGGGCGGTGCTGGATGCCGTCCCCCACGGGCGTCGGCGGGCGGAGGCGCTCCTTGCGCTGGGTGAGGTCGTCTACCTCGAGGACCCGAACGAGGCCCTCGTGCTCCTCGTGTCTGCCCTCGATCACACCGACGGGGATCCTCTCCTCGAGGCGTTGGTCCACTCCCACATTGCCGGCATGGCGGACATGGATCCCGGGACGGCGCAACGGAGCGCGCTGGCCGCGGTGGACATCCTCGAACGACCTGGCCTCAAGCCGGTGCAGGACCACCTTGCCTGCGCACTGCTCGATCGGGCGTTTCATTGGCTGCTCGCGTGCGAGAAGGTCGCCGTGGACGACATCGATCGCGCCATCGCGCTGCGCAGCGGCTCCGGCGTCTCGTTCGTTTCCCGGCGGGCCCAGGAGGTCGCCCATCGGTGCTCGTATCACCTCGGCCGGCTCGACGACGCGATCGCGCTGGACCAGGCGGAATACCGACGGCTCACCGACCTGGGACAGGTGGGCCTCCTCCCGCCGATCATCCAGTCGCTGACCGCGCTTCTGCTCATGACCGGCGACTGGGAGGCCGCCCGGCAGTACGCCCGGGAGTGCCATGACCTGGTTGAGCAGGGCGAAGAGGCCTGGCGCGAACGATCCCTGACCATTGACGCGCATGTCGCCGCGTTGTCCGGGGACCTGGAGACGTCCCGCGCGATAGGCATGGAGGCCCTGACCCGGCAGGAGGCTACCGGCGACCTGTGGGAGGGCACGATCTTCTGCGCCATCCTGGGGTTCGTCGAGCTCTCTGCTTCCGACCACGTCGCGGCCCTCCGATATCTGACCCGCGCACTGGAACAAGCCGATGCGATCGAGGTCGCGCTCCCATCCCAGTTCGGGTTCCTTGGCGACCTGGTCGAGGCGGCGGTGCTGTCGGGAGAGATCGACCTCGCCGAACAGGTGCTGCACGACCGCCTCGAGGAGCCGGCGACGCGTGTGCCCCTGCCGTGGATCCTCGCGATGGCCGCGCGAGGTCGTGGCCTCGTGGCTGCCGGGCGGGGAGAGCTCGACGACGCACTTGGGCACCTTGATCGTGCCGAGGAGCTCTTCCGCGCCACATTGGGGATGCCTTTCGAACGGGCACGAACGCTGCTCGCGCGCGGCCAGGTCCATCGGCGAGCGGGCCAGCGCCGGAAGGCCCGCGAGGACATCGGTGCCGCCCTCGAGACCTTTCAGGCGCTCGGCGCGGCGGCGTGGGCGGCGCGGGCAAGACAGGAGCTGGGCCGGATCGGGGGACGAACGACCAGTGGCTCCGCGCTCACCGAGTCCGAACGAGCCGTGGCCGAGCTGGCCGCGGCCGGGCGGTCAAACCGGGAGATCGCGGCGGAGCTCGTCGTCTCGGTCCGGACGGTGGAAAGCCAGCTGTCGGCGGCATATCGGAAGCTCGACATCCAGTCTCGCGGCCAGCTCACCGCCGCCCTGGCCGTCTCCGGGGGCCCGACCGCCGGCTAGGCCCGCTTGGCCCCAAAGTTCCGTGGTTTCACGGATGCGACCGATGGGGCCTGCCACCTACGGTCGATCGGTGACGGCAAACGCAAAACGGCGGTTTTTCCTGGTCGAGCGCTACATCCCGTCGATCAGCTCGAGCTCGGTGGAATCGGCTGCCCGCCGCCTGGCCGAAACGACCGACGACTCGGCCCACCACCTGATGACGCTGCTGGTGGCCGGCGAGGAGACCTGCCTGTCCGTGTTCGAGGCATCCGACGCGCACGCCGTGGAACGCGCCAACGAACGCGCGGGTTTCGAGCTCGACCGGATCGTGGAGGTTGCGCTGTTTCCGGAGGCTCCCGTCGGAGAGGGGCCTCTGGCTGGCGAGGGCTGCTGACCTGGCAGAGGCGGAAGCCTATCGGCGGGGTAGCACCCGTCGACCGCTCATCACGGCCAGGGCGCCGAGCGCCCCGAATAGCAGGACCGCGAAGCCGAGCGACGTCAGCGGACCGGACGGCTCCGACGGCGCCATCGCTGCGTCGGCGAGCGATGCGGCGGGGGTCGGTGGCGGCATGACCACCGTCGTCTGCGCGCTCGCGCTGTTGTTCCCTGGTGTCGGATCGGCGGTCGATGCGGTGACGGTGGCGTCGTTGGTCAGGATCGTGCCGTCGGGAACGCTCGGACTTACGGTGAACTCGAGGAGGAAGTTTCGAGGGCCATCCGCCGCGAGGGGGGCCGACGCAGTGAACGTCACGGTGTTCCCGAGGGTCGATTGAGTCCACCCAGCCGGCCAGCCCATGAGCCCTGGGCTGAGCTGCACCGGATACGTGTCGGTCCACGAAACCCCGGTTGCGGCGTCAGGCCCCAGGTTCTCGACGACGACGGCGTACGAGACCGTGCCCCCGGCCACGACCGGGTCGGGGGTGTCGGACTTGGTGATCGCGAGGTCCGCTGAGGGCAGGGGCGCGCCGGCCGCCGCAGGGCTGGCGATGACGACCATCGCCAGGCCGAGGACGACGAGGACCAGGCCGACTCGGGAGCGCATGGTGGTTTCCTCAAGTACGGGTGCGAAGAGTCAGAGATGAAACTCAGCCGCGCACGCGATCAAACTACACCCTCGGACTTGGATTTCAGAAGGGGACGAGGGCCACCTGCCATATGACGCGGCCGGCTGGGTGGGCGGTGCAGGCCAGGATCGTGCCGCGGAGGACGTCCATCCCGACCATGCCCTGGACGCCGTCCATCTCGTCGCGCGAGGTGAGGTCCGCGACCGGGATGCGCATCCCGCCGATGGCCAGGACCGCGGGGCCCAGGCGCGTACCCATGACATCGGCGCCGCTCACCCCACCGCCCAGCCGTACGGACTGACCGCCCAGCCGATCGGGGATGGCAGCGCGGGCGAACTCGGTGGACTTGCCGCCGGTGTTGATCAGGGTCGGGATCGGCGGGTGGGGTTCGATGGCGGCCTGAACGACCGTGGTGCCGTCCTCGATCCTGTCGAGGACGAGGATCGGCCAGTCCGGGTGGCGACTCGTGAGCCGGCTCATGAGCTCTGCTTCATCGGTCTCGGCGAAGACCAGGGCGTCATCGGCCATGTCGATCACGATCCAGGCCGTGGGGTGGAGGAACTGGGGGCTGACGATCCCACCGATGCCCCAGCCGGGGAATGGCGGCGGAGCCGGGATGACGACCACCGAGTGCAGGGCCAGGGTGTCCTCCCCGATCCGGATAGGAACCGTTCCGGCCGTCCCACTCTCGATCTCGGTGCCCGCATGGTCCATGCCGGCCTCGCCGGGCTCGACCGCGAGACCTGCCGCTTCCGCAAACTCCGCGGTCAGCAGGTGGGTGTCGGATCCGGTATCGAGGACGAGCCGGGTGGAGACCCCGCCGATCTCGGCCTCCACCATCGGCGAATGGAGCGGCGTGCCGTCGGGGGCGGTGAACCGGATCGGTGCATGGAAGGGTCGGGGATGGTCGGCCACCACGTCAGTCTAGGATGCCGCCAATGCGTGCCACGCCTGCCGTCCGGTTCCGGCTGATGGCCGCGGCTGTGGTCATCGGTCTGGTCGTGGCCGGGTGTGCCCTGCCGGCCACCGAAGAAGGCTTCAACCAGGGGTTCTGCGAGGTTGATCTCGCCTTCGAGACGGCCGCCGCCGCGATCGTAGAGATCGAGGATCGGGAGGAGTGGATCGACGCCACCCGCGACGCAATGCTCGACTTCCGCGATGCCCTCACCCGGCTGCCGGTTTGGGAGCCCGCGCGCGATGCCAAGGGTGAGCTGGCCAACGCGCTGAATGCCATCGTTCGCCTGATCGAGAGCGGTGTCGCCGGCGAGCTGGTGGAGAGCGCGCAGTGGGAGAACGCGCTCGAGACCATGCTCACCGCCCGGGAGAACCTCCGCGGGGTGGCGGGTCCCTGTATCAGCCAGTAGCTACCGGCGCCAGATGCCGACCGGCTCGAAGGTCATCGGGACGTCGACCAGGATGAGCTCGCTGGACCCGGTCGCGTGGATCGTGAGCTCAGACTCGTCAGTGACTTTCACGGCGTCCCCGGTGGACAGGTCCTCCCCGTTGAAGTTGGCGGCGCCCTCGATCAAGTAGCAGTACACCCCCCGGCCGGGACCGATCTGGTGGCTGACCTCGCCGCCGGGCGCGAGCGACGAAACGAACACCGATGCGTCCTGGTGGACCGCCACCACGTCGCCGCCACCGGGCCCGATGACCGGAAGGAGGCGGTCAGTCCGGTC
>DASYGU010000269.1:0-6348 GCA_035999355.1 Candidatus Limnocylindria bacterium
GAGGCGAGGGATGCCTTGCGCGCCTCGGCCTCGGCAGTCTGGCCGGCGCGGACGTACTCCCCCACCTGGCGGCTGCCCTCGTTGCGCTCGTGCTTGGCCGCATCGGCCGCGGCGAGGAGCTCACGCCGCTGGCTGTCGGCCTCCAGCAGGCGGTCGATGACCTCGGAACTCTCGCCCTTGCGCGCAATCGCGCGTTTGACCGCGTCCGGATCGTCGCGAATGGCCTGGATCGAGATCACGCCACGCCCCTTGTCACGCGGAAGTTCCGGACTGTCCGGCGGCTTCGAGCCGCTCGACGACGAACGACCGATCCAGCGAGGCGAGAAGCCAGCCAGCTCGGGGACCGGACGACCGTCCTAGGAAGGCAGCGTACAGGGCGGCGAAGCCGGCCCCCGCCCCGATCTCGCGTTCCTTCGCGGTCGCGAACACGGCGGCCTGAAGTGCCTCCCCTGTCCATTGCTCCTTCGGCAGGTCAGCGACCACATCCATCAGTGCGGCGAGGAATCCGCGCTGGTCATCGGTCAGGGCGCTGACCGCTTCTGGAACGCCATCGTGCTGGACCTCGATCCGGGCGGCGTCCGGGGCGTACGTGTCCAGCCAGGCGCGGACGGCTCGGGTGCGCTCGGCCAGGATCGTGCGCTCTCGCGCGTTCAGCGGGGAGCCGTTCTCGGCGGCGACCCGCTCCTCTACGTCGACGCCGGGCAGCTGGACGAGGAGCGCGAGATGGGCGAACGGCGGCCGGAATACGCCGGCTTCGGCCGAGACGTCCGCCTCGGCGTTAACGAGCGAGGCGGCGAAGATGCGGTCCGCGTCGGCCGGCAGCTCGCCACGGACCGGGCGGCCGGCGGTCGCCGCGGCCAGCCGGTCGAACTCGTCCACCTGGCGCGGGACGGCATCGGTCTGGATCGGGTCGAACTCGAATGCGACGTTGGGCCGGTGGCGGACGAAGAGCAGCCGCAGCTCGTCCGGCGGCATGACCGCGGTGATCTCGTGTGCCGGGACCCCGGTCCCCCGCGAGGTGCTCATCCGCTTGCCGCCGACGTTGATGAACTCGTACGGGACGTTGATCGGGGGCTCGCGGTCGAAGACCTGGCGCGAGATGGCGTCCGAGCGGTCGCGGGAACCGCCGGCGGTGGCCAGGTCCTTGCCGCAGCCCTCGAGGGCGATGTCGAACAGCGACCACTTCACCGCCCAGTCCACGTTGAACGGCAGCTTGGCTGTGCCCCCGAACGGCGAAACCCGCCCGACCGTCCCACAGCCGGTCGCCCAGGTGACCAGGTCGGGGCGGCATTCAAAGGCCACCGTGTCGCCATCCCAGTCGGTGGCAATCGTGGTGCCCACCCTGCCGCAGGTCGTGCAGATGACCGACAGCGGGAGCCAGCCGGGCTCCTTGTCCACGTGGCTCACGTCGCGGTAGATGGTCCGGATAGTCTCGGCTCCGTCGAGGGCCGCGCGGATGAATCGGTCCATGTCGCCCGCGGCATAGACGTCGCTCATCCAGTACACCTCCGGGTGGAGGCCAAGCGGCTCGAAGGTGCCGAGGAACAGCTCCCCCACGAAATGGCGGGCATAGCTCGCGGCGCCCGACCCGGCCGGGGCCGGGACATGGGCCAGTGGCACGCCCATGTATCGGTCCACCGCGTCGGGGGTCAGCAGCGCCTGGGAATCCATCGGGTCCAGGTCGTCGACCCCGTAGCGATACACCGCGTCGTGCCCGGCGCGACGGAGCGCCCGCCAGATCTCGTCGTGGATGACCGGACCGCGCAGGCTGCCGACATGGACCGTGCCGGAAGGCGTCTTGGAGTCGTTGACGACGATGGGCGCCCCTGAACCGGACGCCTGGCCTGCCGCAGCCGCCCTGGCCGCGATGTCGTCGGCCCAGAACATGCGGCGAACGCTAGCGGATGCTGACCAGCGTGTACGTCACCGGACCGGCAGGTGCCTGGACGGTGACCTCTTCCCCCTTCTTGTGGCCCATGAGCGCCACGCCGACGGGCGACTCGTTGCTGATCCGACCCTCGCGCGGGGCGGCCTCGGCCGAGCCCACGATCGTGAGCGTCTCCTTGCCATCGGGTCCCTGGATGACCACCGTGGAGCCGAGCCGAACCTTGTCGCCGTTCTGGTGCTCGATGACCTCATGGTTCTTCAGCTGCACCTCGATGGTGGCGATCCTCCCCTCGAGGAACGACTGCTCCTGCTTCGCGTCCTCGTACTCCGCGTTCTCGCTGATGTCGCCGTCGAGCTTCGCGTCGTGGATCCGCGCGGCAACCCGCGGCCGCTCCTCGGTGATGAGGTGACGGAGCTCCGCCTCGAGGCGTTCGACGCCCTCCTGGGTCAGGTAGACCGGCTTGTTGTTCATGTCGTCGGGGGTCACTCGTACGGTTGGGCTGTCAGAACGCGGCCCTGATAACAAAAAAGCCCCAGTTCCCGCGGTTGTCGGGAGACTGGCTCTCGGGTGCTGGCGTCGGCGGATTGTAGGCGCGGGGTGCACCGGTGTCAAAGGAACCGGCCCGTCTCCCGGACCCTCAGTGACCGACGGCCAGGAGGACCAGGACGAGGGCGGCCAGCACGATCCGCTCCAGGCTGAACACGGCCATGGACCGGGTCCGCAACCAGCGAAGGAGGAAGCCGATGGCCAGCGCGCCGGACACGGCAGCGGCCGCGAACCCGACCACGACCGCCACCCACTCGGTCGAGGTGTGGCTCGCGGTCAGCAGATGCCGGGAGCCGTAGAGTCCCGCGCCCAGGGTGATCGGCGTGGCGAGCAGGAAGCTGAAGCGAGCGGCGGTCTCGCGGGTGAGGCCGAACGCGAGGGCGGTGGACATGGTCGCGCCCGATCGGCTGATGCCGGGCAGCAGGGCGGCCGCCTGGGACAGGCCAATGGTGAGCGCCCGGCCGGCTCCGACATGGTCGAGGTCCCGCTCGCGCGATCCGTACCGGTCGGCGATGAACAGGACGATGGCGCCGACCACCAGGAATCCGCAGATGGCCAGGCGCGACATGTCGTCGTCACCGTGGAATGCGGCGTCGATGGCGTCCTCGAATGCGAACCCGATGAGCGCCGCGGGGATGGAAGCAAGGACCAACAGCCACCCGAGGCGTCGATCGCGGTCCTCGCCAATCCGCCGCTCGATGATGGACCGAACCATGGCCCGCATCAGGCGCAGCCAGTCGCGCCAGACGTTGACCAGGAGCGCGATCAGGGTTCCGAGGTGGAGGAATACGTCGAATGACAGGCTGCCGATGAGCGCGTCCTGCTCCCAGCCCAGGATCCACGGCACGAGCTCCAGGTGGGCCGAGGAGCTGACCGGGATGAACTCGGTCAGGCCCTGGACCAGGCCCATGACGAACGCCTGGAAGATCACGTCCACCGGCTCAGCCTCGGTTCAGGCGTCCGGGCGTTTCGCGCTCAGCCGCGGATGAACAGTGGGGCGAGGACGAGGGTGATGGTCGCGAGCAGCTTGACGAGGACGTGGAGTGACGGGCCGGCCGTGTCCTTGAACGGGTCGCCGACCGTGTCGCCGACGACCGCTGCGGCGTGGGCGAACGTCTTCTTGCCGAGCACGTTGCCGTCGTCATCGAGCAGATGCCCGGACTCGATGTACTTCTTTGCGTTGTCCCACGCCCCGCCGCCATTGTTCAGGACGGTGGCCAGCATGACGCCGGAGATGGTGCCCACCATCAGCAGGCCGGCGACGGCCTCGTGGCCGAGGAGCAGTCCGACGAGGATGGGGGTCGCCACCGCGACCATGCCGGGCAGGATCATCTGGCGCAGCGCGGCCGCGGTCGTGATGTCCACCACCCGCGCGTAGTCCGGTCGCTGGGTGTAGTCCATGATCCCGGGCATCTCCCGGAACTGACGGCGGACCTCGACGATGATCGACTGGGCCGTCGTCCCCACCGCCCGGATGGCCAGCGAGCTGAAGAAGAAGACGAGCATCGCGCCGATGAGCGCGGCGATGAACACGCTGACCTCCGCCAGGTTGACTGACTCCATCGGCGGCCGGCCCTGGCGGGTGAAGATGAGGTTGACCTTGTCGATATAGGCGCTGAACAGGAGGAAGGCGGCCAGGCTCGCGCTGGCGATTGCGTAGCCCTTGGTCAGGGCCTTGGTCGTGTTCCCGACCGCGTCAAGGCGATCGGTGATCTCGCGGGCGCCACCCTCGGCCTTCGCGAACTCCGCGATCCCGCCGGCGTTGTCGGTGATCGGTCCGAAGGTGTCCATGGCCAGGATGTAGGCGGTGGTCATGAGCATGCCCATGGTTGCGACCGCGGTCCCGAAGATGCCGCCCACGTCGGCACCGGCGGCGTTGACGAGGTTGGCCTGCGATCCGAGCCAGTGGCTGGCGAACAGCGCGATGCCGATCGTGAGCGCGGTGACCAGCGTGGTCTCGAACCCGACGGCCGTGCCGGCGATGATGTTCGTGGCCGGACCGGTCTTGCTCGCCTCGGCGATCTCCTTGACCGGTCGCCATGCGCCGGCGGTGTAGTACTGGGTGATATAGACGAATGCGACGCTGGTGGCGAGGCCGACCACGCCCGCGAAGAAGAACCAGACCCAGACGGGAATGCCGTACGCGCCCGGCTCGCCGCCGGTGTTCATCATCACGTTGGTGACGAACGCGAGGGCGACGACCGACAGCGCCGTCGTCACCCAGTAGCCGCGGTTCAGCATCCGCATCGGGTCCTCGGTCTCCTTCCCGCGGACGAAGAAGATGGCGACGATCGTCGCGAACAGGCCGAAGGCACGGATCACGAGCGGGAAGAAGATCCACGACTCGGGGTTGGGCCAGCCGGCCGACTGGGCGATGACGTACACGCCGACGCCCAGGATCATGGCCCCGATGTTCTCGGCCGCGGTGGACTCGAACAGGTCGGCCCCACGACCGGCGCAGTCGCCGACGTTGTCCCCCACCAGGTCCGCGATGACCCCCGCGTTGCGCGGGTCGTCCTCGGGGATGCCGGCCTCGACCTTGCCCACGAGGTCGGAGCCCACGTCCGCGGCCTTGGTATAGATCCCGCCCCCGAGCTGGGCGAACAGGGCCACGAAGCTGGCCCCGAACCCGAAGCCCACGATCAGGAATGGGGCGACGGCCGGGTTCGTGAACCCGCCATAGGCGACGAAGATGCCCCACACCCCGAGGAGGGAGAGCGCGACGACCAGGAACCCGGAAACGGCTCCTCCGCGCATCGCCACCTGGACCGCCCCGACGAGGCTGTGCTGGGCGGCCGCCGCGGTCCGCACGTTTGACTTGACCGAGATGTACATGCCGATGACGCCTGACGCCATCGAGCACAGGGCCCCGACCAGGAAGGCCACGGCCGTCATTGCGCCCAGCTGGATGCCGAACACATCGGTGTCGGCGACTTCGGGGGTTTCGAGCAGGCCAATGACGACGCCAATGATCACCGCGCCAACCACGGCCAGGACGAGGATGGTCAGGTACTGGCGGCGGATGAAGGCCACGGCTCCTTCGAGGATGGTGCCGGCCACGTCCTCCATGGCGGTCGTCCCGGTGTCGCGACTCAGGACGTCGCGGGCGAGGTAGATGGCGAACAGCACGGCGGTCAGGCCGGCGACGGGGATCACCCAGGTGATGGGCTGAATCTCCATGGATCCTCCGAGCGGGGGTTGGGCGACGGCGCCGAGGGCGCGGTACATCAGGGGGAACACACAGGAAACGCCGGCGAGGTACCGATTTCGGGTCCCGCCAGCGAGGCGGCGCCATGGTAGCGCGCAGCCGCGAGAAGGGTCAACCGCACGGGCCGATCCCGATTCCGGGGTATGCTTCCGGCCGTTTTGACCTACGTGCAGCCAGCCGCAGAACCTCCTGCCGACGACCGTTCTGCGGCGCGTCGGGGAGCGGGCTGCCTGCTCGAGATCGTCGAGACGATCGTCCTCACCCTCGTCATCTATCTGCTCATCCACAACTTCGTTGCGCAGCCGTTCGAGGTCGAGCAGAACTCGATGGTGTCGACCATCCAGCCCAGTGACTACGTGCTCATCGACAAGCTCACGCCGCACTGGAACGACTACGTCCGCGGCGACATTGTCGTCTTCCAGCCGCCGAACGGGTACGAGCAGGGCGGAGTTCCGTTCATCAAGCGGGTCATCGGCCTGCCGGGCGAGACCGTCCGCCTCGAGAACGGCGCCGTGTTCGTGACCTCCATCAACGGGGTCGAGGTCCGCCTGACGGAGGGCTACGTCGTAACCGGGACCGATGGGCGGCCGTCGCCGACTCTGCCACGCGACGCCGAGGGTACGGATCGCTGGGTGATCCCCGAAGGCATGTACTTCGTCATGGGCGATAACCGGCCGGAGAGCCAGGACTCGCGCTTCTTCGGGCC
>DASYGU010000003.1:0-5058 GCA_035999355.1 Candidatus Limnocylindria bacterium
TGCCTGCGGACCGCTCGAAGAGCAGGACCGAGCCCCGACCGATGACCTCCGCCAGCGGGACCGGTCCGGCGACCTCCGGAACCATGCCGCGCTCCGACTGCTCGGCGGCCTCACGGGCAATGGCGCGAAGGCGAGCGAGGCGCCCGGTCGAGATGTCGCGGGCCACGCAGCGCTCGGTGACGATGAGCTCGAATCGGAATGCCCCGACCTCGGTCCCGTGCCGGACCACCTGCTCGAGGTGGTCGCCCTTCAGCAGGGCCTGCGCCACTGCGAGCTTGTGCCGCGGCTCGGCGTCGACCAGCCCACGGGCGAGCACCTCCAACCCGGTCCCCGTGATTCGGCAGCGGACCTGCTGGCCGTCTCCCTCGAGGACCACGATCTCGTCGCCGTCGCGCAGGCGCAGGACGCGGGTGACCTGGTGTGCGATCGACTCGGGGAGCGGAAACCGGTCCGCGCTGACGGTCCCGGGGTCGACAAAGAACCGATGAGTCGTCACGCCGAGCGCACCAGGCGGAGGGTGACCCACTCCCCCTCGACACGGCGGTCCGCGACCAGCAGCCCGGCCGCCGCGAGCGCGGTCTCGACCTCGTCCCGCCGGGTATCGATGATCCCGGACGCGATGACCGTCCCCATCGGCGCCGTGTGAGCCACCAGCCGCGGCGCGAGCTCGATGAGCACCGCCGCCACGAGGTTGGCCAGCACGAGGGGGAAGGTCTCGGTGGCGA
Source organism: Candidatus Limnocylindria bacterium (assembly GCA_035999355.1). Lineage (GTDB taxonomy): Bacteria > Chloroflexota > Limnocylindria > QHBO01 > QHBO01 > DASTEQ01. Next base: position 726 of record DASYGU010000003.1, read on the forward strand.
CGTCCGGCAGGGTCTCGTGATGCGCGGTCACCTGTCCGCTCCGCCGATTCACCTCCGCGTTCTGGCGCGTCGCGTTCACGGCCAGGACATCGGTGTCGTAGCCGACCACCCGTTCCGCGCCCAGTGCCAGTGCCGCCAGGCCCAGGATCCCCGACCCGCAGCCCACGTCCAGTACGGCGTCCGGCAGGGCGCCGAGCGCCTGGAGCTCCTCGAGGCAGCCGCGCGTGGTCGGGTGGAGTCCCGTCCCGAACGCCATCCCGGGATCGAGGCGGATGACGAGCTCGGCGTCGGCGGGAACCTCGAGCCAGGTGGGCACGATCGTGATCCGGCCGATGCGGATGGGCTCGTACCCCTCGCGCCAGGCGGTCGCCCAGTCGGCGTCGTCCACCGCGGTGACCGCGAGCGCGCTCATCGGCCGCAGGTCGAACGCCTGGAGGTGCCAGAGCGCCCGCTCCGTGCGATCCACAGCGCCGGCCGCGTCCGCGTCGTCGGGGACATACGCAGTCACTCGGTAGCCGGCTGCGGGGTCCGGACGAAGGGCCTGCTCATCGGCAGGATCCGCGGCAAGACGGAGCGGCTCGATCACGCTCCCCCGCCCCAGCCGGCCCAGGATCTCGCTCACCGCTTCGACGGCCTCCACATCGGCCTCAACGCTGAGGGCCAGCCAGCGCATCGGCTCGACGCTCGTGGTCGTCGTCAGCCGAAGAGGTCGCGCAGGCGGTCACCCAGGCTGGGTCCGCTCTTGGGCAGCACCGCGGGACCGCTCGCCTCGCCCAGCTGCTGGAGGAGCTCCCGCTCGCGCTTGGTGAGCTTGGCCGGGATGACCACCGTCACCAGGACATGGAGGTCGCCTCGCCCCGCCCCGCGGAGACGCGGCATCCCTCGGCCGCGGAGCCGGATCTCCTGTCCGCTCTGCGTTCCAGGCGGCACCTCGACCTCCTCGGTACCGTCCACGGTCCGGACCGGGACCTTCGCGCCGAGCGCGGCCTGGGTGAAGGTGACCGGGACCTCGGCGTACAGCTCGGAGCCATGCCGCACGAGGTCCGCCTCCTCGCGGACGGCGACGACCACGAACAGGTCGCCGGGAGGCCCGCCACGCGGTCCGGCCTCGCCCTGGCCATCGAGCGCGATCCGCTGCCCGGTCTCGATCCCCGCTGGCACCGCGACCTGGATCCGCCGATCCTCGCGCAAGCGGCCATCGCCCTTGCACGCATGGCATGGGGTCGAGATCACGCGGCCTTCACCGTTGCAGCGAGGACAGGCGGTGATGTTCACCATCTGGCCCAGGATCGTCTGGGATACCCGACGGCGTTCCCCGGTGCCGTTGCACTCCGGACACCGCTCCGGCTCGCTGCCGGGCTCGGCGCCCGAACCGGCGCAGGTCGCGCACTGGGCCAGGGTCGGGAACCGGATCTCGCGCGTGACGCCGGTCACGGCCTCGGCCAGGGTGATCGTCAGCTCGTAGCGCAGGTCGGAGCCGGCCACCACTCGTTGCCGTCGCCGCCCGCCGGCGGGACTTCCGCCAAAGAAGGCATCGAAGATGTCGCCAAACGGACCGAAGCCGCCGCCGAACGGCTCCCCTGCGGCGCTCGCGCCGTCCACTCCGGCGTGACCGAACATGTCGTACGCCGCGCGCCGCTGGCGGTCGGACAGGACGCGGTAGGCCTCGTTCAGCTCCTTGAAGCGGGTCTCGGCCCCGGTGCTGGTGTCCACGTCGGGGTGGTGCTTCTGGGCGGCACGACGAAACGCGCGCTTGATCTCCTCATCGGAGGCGCCCCGGTCGACACCGAGAATCTCGTAGTAGTCGCGCTTCACCGCCATGGTCGGCGGATTATACCGATTGGCACTCTGAACCCCAGAGTGCCAGCCGGCTCACCCGTGCTCGGCCCGATCCTCCGAGCCCATCCAGAAGGCTGCCCTGCGGGCACCGTACGCCGAGAATGCGGCGAAGGTCAGCACGAAGGCCGCCACGGCCGTGATCGCGGCGAGCTCCATGGACATCCCGAATTGCCCGACCACCAGCCCCACCAGGACCGCGGCGACCACGCAGTTCACGATGAGGATCATGACCGGGGTCGTCACAAACGCATGCATGACGTTCCCGCGGATGCTCGGCGCCTTGATGCCGGCCCCTCCGGGCGCGCCGAACGTGCGGAGCACGCCGACGAGGTCCTCGGTCGACCCAGTGATGAGGTAGGGCTCGATCCCCGGATCGATGTCCAGGTATGCGCGCCGCAGCCGGTTCATGCCCTTGACCCAGACGAGGTCCTCCTCGTTGATCTCATTCAGCCGGACGAAGGTCGAGCTGCCCACGAAGAAGACGATAGGCAAGAGCAGCAGGGCGAAGGTCATGAACCCACTGCCGAAGGAGGTGGCCTGCGCGACGAGAGCCAGCGCCACGACTGCGCCGGTGAGCAGGGTCAGGAACATGCCAGCCCGGGCGAACGACTCGTTCCAGGACAGATTCCGGGTGGCCAGCAGGCTCCAGTGCTCGGTGGTCAGGAGCTGAACGCGGACGGCTCGAGCGGCCGCGTCGTCGGTGGTGGTCGAAGTTGGGATGGGAGGTGGCGCTCCGAGGTGCTCGGTGGTCATTGGTGGAGTGTGCCGCGCTCGCGCCCGGTTCGTCTAGCATCGGTCAGCCCGTGTCTGATCCGCGCCAGATCTCAGCCGACCACGCACGGCGGTTCCTCGTCCGTCGCCACTTGCTCGACCCACCGCGCTCCCTGCCGCCGGAGCCGGCGTCGGTCCTGCGCGTCATCGACCGTATCGGTAGCCTCCAGTTCGACCCGCTCGAGGTGCCCGGCGCCCGCAACCACGACCTCGTGCTCCACGCACGGATCGAGGGCTACCGCCGGGAGTGGGCCGATCAGTGGCTCTATGGGCCGCTTGGGGAGCGGCGGCTGGTGGAGCTGTACAACAAGATGCTCAGCATCGTCCCGATGGACGAGCTCCCCTACTACCGGCTGTCCTGGACCCGCATGGGCTCCAACTACGCCGAGTTTCTCGCGGAGCACGCCGGCCTGGCCGATCGGATCCGGACCCATATCCGGGATGAGGGCCCGGTCTCGACCGCCGCCTTCCGCGACGTGGACCATCGGATCCAGTGGTGGTGGGACAACGACGAGACGACCTCGACCAAGGCCGCCCGAGCGGTGATGGAGGCGCTGTTCGTGGCCGGCGAGCTGGGCATCTCCCGGCGTGAAGGCAGCCGCCGCTACTACGACCTCATCGACCGCCTGGTTCCGGCCGACCTGCTGGGCCGGCACGCTCCAGAGCCGGAGCAGGTGCGCCACCGCCTCATCTCGCGGCACCGGGGGGTGGGCCTCATGGCCGCGAGCGCGGCCGCGGAGGTCGTGTGGGGCACCGGGACGACCCCGGAGCGGAAGCTCATGACCGCGTCCCTCATCGAGGACGGCACCCTCATCCCGGTCCAGGTAGAGGGCCTGAAGGAGACCCGCCATATCCTCGCCGACGAGTGGCCGATCCTGAAGGCCACTGAACAGGCGGACCCCGGCCGGGTACCAGCGGTGACCTTCCTGGCGCCGCTTGGCCCGCTCATGTGGGACCGGCGCCTGGTGCGGAGCCTCTTCGGGTTCGAGTACATCTGGGAGGTCTACGTCCCCCAGCCCAAGCGGCGCCACGGCTACTACGTGCTGCCGATCCTGTACGGCGACCGGTTCGTCGGCCGAATCGAGCCACGCTATGAGCGAAAGACCGGCACGCTCCATGTCCTGGGCATCTGGTTCGAGGCGGGCTTCAAACGGATGGAGGAGCCGCACTTCGTGCCGGCCCTGGCCGAGGCGCTCCGCGCCTATCGGTCCTTCGTCGGTGCGAGCAAGACTATCTGGCCGCGCACGCGGGTTGGTCGCGAGCTGGCGAGGGCCACGCGGTGAACACGCCCCGGTGGCTGCTGCGTATCCTCTGGCTCGAGGATCGGGCCCTCTCGAAGCTCAGTGGCGGGCGGATGGCCCTCCCCAACGGCAGCGGAGGCGCGGTGCGGACCCTGTTCCTGCGAACGAAAGGCCGCAAGACCGGCGCGAAACGGCGGAACGGGCTGTACTACGTCGACGATGGCTCGAACCTGATCATCGTGGCCTCGAACGCGGGTCGCGACCAGGATCCAGCCTGGTGGATCAATCTGCAGGCCCAGCCCGATGCCGAGGTCGAGGTGGGGAAAGAGGTCCGCGCGGTCCACGCCCGCCGGGCATCCCCGGAGGAAGCCGCGCGGTTGTACGAGCGCTTCATTGCCGGGCTCCCCCAGTACGGGGGCTACCGGGAGCGAACCACGCGCGAGATCCCGGTCGTCATCCTCGAGCCGCGCTGAGGCGACCCG
>DASYGU010000005.1:0-3886 GCA_035999355.1 Candidatus Limnocylindria bacterium
TGTGGCGCGTGGACGCGGCCACTGGCGTCGCAACCGCGGTCGCGGATGGACCGTTCGGCCCGGAGGTCACCGTCCTGGCCGATGGGGACGTGCTGGCCATCCGAACGTCGTCGGTCGAAGCGCCGACCTGGGCCGCAGCCGAGCGGATCGACCTTGATGGCCGACCCGCGGTGCCGGTTGCGGGGACGAAAGACGATTCCGGGCTCGTGTATCGCGCGACCCTGCTGGTCGACGGGTCAGTCGCACTCGTCCGCCATCGGGTCGGGGGCGGCGTCGACGTCGTTCGCGTTGCTCCAGACGGGCTCGAGATGCCGCTGGCCGACAGCCCGCATCCGGGAGTCACGATCAGCCCCGCCGGGGACCGTCTGGCATGGGCAATCGATGGCACTGTCTGGCTGGGATCGGTCGGCGACGAGTCCGCGCCGCTGGCCGTCGGCCGTGGCACGTCGGGCAGCTTCTCTCCCGATGGGTCCCTGCTCATGGTCATCGGATCCGACGCGGTCAGCGTCGTCGACCTCGCCGGCGCGCGACGCTCGGACCTGGCCGGATCGGCCTGCTGGCTGGGCGGTGGGCGGGGGTGTCGGCCATGAGCGGCATCTACCGGCGGCCCGCCGTGATGGCCATCCTGGTTGCCAGTCTGCTCGCGGTTCCGCCGCGGGCTGCCGCCACGGACGACTTCACCCTGCCGTTCGTCAACCCGGCCGTCCCGCTGAATTACGGCGTGGACCGCGATCCGCGGGTCGGGTACCAGCTGGACTGGACCGGGCAGCTATGGCATGACAACGCCGCCCACTTTGGTCGGGTCTACGATCAGCACACTGGGATCGACTACGGGTTGGCGTCGCTCAGCCTCGTCGCGTCCGCCCGAAACGGGACGGTGGTCGACATCGAGGAGGGCTTCGGTACGAACGACCATGGCGCTGCCGGGAACTTCGTGCGCGTTCGCCACCCCGACGGCCGCGACACCCTGTACTACCACCTCGCCCAGAACGGAGCGCTCGTGTCGGTTGGGCAGGCGGTGTTGGCCGGGCAGACGATTGCCCGCTCCGGGTGCAGTGGCAATTGCAGCGGCCCGCATCTTCACTTCGAGCTGCTCCAGCTGAGCGGCGGTGTCTGGCGGTCGGTCGACCCGCAGGGCGGCCACCTGTGGACCACATGGCCGGGCCGAGTCCCATACCTCGCCGCCTACACGGCCGAGTCGAACAGCAGCACGGTGGCCATCAAGCGTCTCGCCACGTCCAGCCATTGGGTCGAGTTCCGCAACACCGGAGGCCGCAGCTGGTCGCGGGACGCGTCCGGCAGCCGGCTCCTGCTCGGCACCTGGAATCCCGCCGCGCGCTCAAGCGTGTTTCGGGCAGCCGACTGGCCGTCGTACTGGATCGCGACCTACCTCGACCAGGCGACCGTGGCACCTGACGGGATCGGCCGATTCACCTTTGGGCTCCGTGCGCCATCGACCACGGGGTCGTACTCGGAGGCCTTCAACCTTCGCGTGGATCCGGTGTCCTGGTTCGACCACGCCAGGCTGGGCGGCTACTACGTCCCCCTGTACGTGTACTCCGGCCAGCAGCCGTGATCCGCCTCAGGGCTGGGAGGGAAGCTCGGCCAGATCGGTCACGAGTGCGCCGCTCGCGCGCTCGAGGGCGGCCGGGGTCACCGCGAACACGGCGTCCGGCCGACCGGCCGCGGCCCAGACCACCTCGTGGACCAGGAGCCCGCGGTCCATGAGGACCGGGAGTGGCCGGGCGTGGCCAAAGGGCGGAACACCACCGATCGCGTAGCCGGTGGCATCGCGAACCGCGTCACCGTCCGCTCGGTGGACCGTGGTCGCGTTCAGCGCGGTGGCCAGCCGCCCGGTGTCAAGCCGATCCGCGCCCGAAACGAGGGCCACGACCGGGCTCCCGTCCGCCAGGAAGACGAGCGACTTCACGATCTGGCCGACCGCGCAGCCAACGGCGCGTGCGGCGTCCTCGGCGGTCCGCGTCCCCTCCGGGAATCGGTGGATGGTCACGTCCAGCCCCGCCGCTGCCGCGGCGGCGGCGAATCGTTCGTCAGCGCCGGCCATGGGTCCGATGGTACGCGCAGTGATACGCTGCGGCCGACAGGGATATCGACAGGGGAGCGCCTCGGCGCTGAGAGTGCGGCCACCCGGCCGCAGACCCTCGAACCTGACCTGGGTCATGCCAGCGTAGGGAGTCGCACCGTGAAGGCAGTCATCGTCGCGGACGGGGCGCATGCGCCCCTCGATCGCCACGCCCTGGCGGGTGCCGACCTGGTCATCGCCGCCGACGGCGGAGCGGAGTGGCTGGCACGCATCGGCGCCGTCCCGGATCGGCTCGTCGGCGACCTGGACTCGATCGACCACGACCGCGTCACCACCCTCACCGACCGCGGCGTCACCATCGAGCGTCATCCGGTCGACAAGGACGCTTCCGACCTCGAGCTGAGCGTCGCCGCCGCGGTCGCCGCGGGCGCGGACGACATCGTCGTGCTCGGCGCGCTGGGCGGGGACCTCGACCACCTCGCGGGCAATTTGCTCTTGCTCGGCTCGGAGCTCGTCGCCGGTCGGCGACTGCGCCTCGTCCACGACCGGACCACGGCCCGGATGCTGATCGGACCGGGCGAGCTCGAGCTGGACGCGACCACCGGATCGCGGGTCAGCATCTTTGCGGTCGGCGACGCCGCCGACGGTGTCACCACCCGCGGCCTCCAATGGCCGCTCGCCGATGCCCGGCTGGCGGGCGGCGCTTCCCTGGGGCTGGCGAACGTCGTCCGCGACCCACCGGCCGGCGTCGCGGTCAGAGCCGGCCGCCTGCTCGTCGTCCAGATCGAGCCGGACGAATCCACCCCGGAATCCATGGAGGGCGAGACATGAGATGGCGAACGGTCGACATCGTGGTCACGGCCGCGCTGGGCGTGGCCTTCGGTGTCGTCTTCTGGGCCTGGGGGCTGCTGTTCAGCGCGGTCGCGGCGCCGGCGTTTGCGCCCCCGCTCTACATCCTGTCCGGGGTGTGGCTCATTCCCGCCGTCCTGGCGCCGCTCATCGTCCGGCTGCCGGGCGCCGCGCTGCTGGCCGAGACGATGGCCGCCGCGGTGTCGGCCCTGCTTGGATCGGTCTGGGGCCTGGACACGCTGATGTCGGGGCTGATGCAGGGCGCTGGAGCCGAGCTCGTCTTCGCCCTGGCCCTCTATCGGCGCTGGACGCTGCCGATCACCCTCCTGGCCGCGGCCGGCGCCGGCGTCGGCGAGTGGATCCACGACATGACCTTCTACTTCGTCGGGGTCCCAATCGAGATCCAGCTCGCCTACGGGGCCTGGATGCTGGTCAGCGCGGTCCTCGTCGCCGGCCTGGGCTCCTGGTACCTCGTGAAGCTCCTGCGCCCGACCGGTGTCCTGGCCGCCTTCCCCGCCGGGCAGGACGTGGCGAGGTCAACCGGCTGAGCCAGGAAGGGTCATGACCCGCCCCGTCGTTGCGGCCAGCGGATGGGGTTGGCGCCATCCGGGCCGGAGCAGCTGGGCGGTCCGCCATCTCGACCTTGCCATTGGCGAAGGGGAGCGTGTCCTGCTCCTCGGAGCCTCGGGTTCCGGCAAGTCGACCCTTCTCACCCACATCGCGGGCCTGGTCGACGACCGTGGGGGAGGGGAGGCGGAAGGCAGCCTGGGCGTGCTCGGCGGAAGCCCGCAGGCCGCCCGAGCCCGAACCGCGTTCCTCATGCAGGACCCCGAGGCCCAGCTCGTGATGTCACGCGCCGGGGATGACGTCGCGTTCGGCCTCGAGAACCGCGGCGTCCCGACCAACGACATTTGGCCCCGTGTCCGGGCCGCCCTGGACACCGTCGGCTGGCGCTACGGCCCGAACCGACCGACCGACCAGCTCTCCGGCGGC
>DASYGU010000075.1:0-3619 GCA_035999355.1 Candidatus Limnocylindria bacterium
CCTGGCGGCTGCCGAGGCCGCCGGTCTGCCCGCTCCCGCGGCGGTCGGGGTGGCGTCGCCCGGCCCCCTCGATCCGCAGCGTGGCGTCGTCCACCAGCCCCCGAACCTTCCCGGCTGGGACGAGGTCCCGCTCGCTCACCGCCTGTCGGACGCGTTCGGGGTGCCCGCGTTCCTCGAACGGGACACGAAGGTCGCGATGCTCGCCGAGTGGCGCCACGGCGCCGCGGTTGGTGCGCGGCACGCGATCTACGTCACCGTCTCGACCGGCATCGGCGGGGCGCTGGTCGTGGACGGCCACCTGGTCGATGGTCCGGATTCGATTGCCGGCGAGGTCGGCCATCTGACCGTGGACCTCGACGGGCCACCCGACGGCGAGGGCGCCCCGGGACACGTGGAGGGGATTGCCTCCGGCGCGGCGCTGGCCCGTGATGGCGCGGCCCTCCTCGAGCGCGGTGAGGCACCCGGATTGGCGGCGCTCGTCTCGTCGGGCACGCCCGTGGACGCGGCGGCGGTGTGCGCGGCGGCCGATAGGGGAGACGGCGCGTGCCGCTTGCTCCTGGACCGCGCATGGAGCGCGATCGGGGCGACCTGCGCCGGGCTCGTCAACCTGCTCAACCCCGAGGTAATCGTGCTGGGCGGGGCGATTGCCGACCACCGTCCCGACCTCCACGCTGCGGTTCGGGCCGAGATCGCCGTTCGAGCGTTTCCCATTCCAGCAGCCCGGGCGCAGGTCCGGGCCTCCCGATTCGGCGAGAACGTTTCCCTCGTCGGCTGCTGGCCGCTCATCCACGATACGGAGGTTCAGGGCCCATGACCACCCGGGTTGCGATCAACGGATTCGGCCGCATCGGCCGCCAGACCCTCCGCGCCATCCTCGAGCGCCATCCCGACGAGCTCGAGGTTGTGGCTCTCAACGATCTGGCGCCGACCGATACGAACGCTCATCTGTTCCGTTACGACTCGACCTACGGCCGCTACCAGGGCACGGTGGAAGCCGGCGAGGGCGAGATCACCGTCGACGGCCACGCGATCCGCGCCTTCTCCGAAAAAGATCCGGCCGCCCTGCCGTGGACGGATCTCGGGGTCCAGATCGTGGTCGAGTCGACCGGCGTGTTCACCGATGGCGAGAAGGCGAAAGCCCATCTCCAGGCGGGAGCGACCAAGGTCATCATCAGCGCTCCGGCCCGGAACGAGGACCTCACCGTGGTCCTGGGCGTAAACGAGAACCGGTACGACTCCGCGCGTCACCACATCGTCAGCAACGCCTCGTGCACGACCAACGGTCTCGCCCTGCCGGCCAAGGTCGTGTTCGACACGTTCGGCATCGACCACGGGCTGATGACCACCGTCCACTCGTACACCAACGACCAGCCGGTGCTGGACGTGTTTCATAAGGACCTGCGCCGCGCGCGGTCCGCCGGTCAGAACATCATCCCCACCACCACCGGCGCCGCGAAGGCGCTGGCCCTCGTCATCCCTGAGCTGAGGGGCCGCTTCGACGGCTTTTCGCTGCGCGTGCCCACCGCCACGGTCAGCGTCATCGACTTCGTGGCCCAGACCGCCCGGCCGGTGACCGCCGAGGCGGCCAACGCCGCCTTCCGCGAGGCGGCCGCCGGACCCATGCACGGCCTGCTGGGCTACACCGAGGAGCCGCTTGTCAGCATGGACTTCAAGGGTGACGACCACTCGTCGATCGTGGACGGGCTCTCGACCATGGTCACCGGCGATCGGCTGCTCAAGGTCATCGCCTGGTACGACAACGAGTGGGGCTACAGCTGCCGGGTTGCCGATCTCGCGGCGTTCATGGGCGCCCGCCTGTGACGGTCGGGAAGTTCAAGCCGCTCCACAAGCAGACCGTCCGCGACGTCTCCGTCGGCGGCAAGCGCGTCTTCCTCCGCTCCGATCTGAACGTCCCGCTGGACGACGGGCGGATCACCGACGACACCCGGATTCGGGCCAGCCTGCCCACCCTCGTATACCTGCTCGAGCAGGGCGCGATCGTGATCATGGCCAGCCACCTTGGTCGGCCGCACGGAAAGGTGAACGACGCGTACCGGCTCAAGCCGGTGGCGGATCGGCTCAGCCAGCTGCTCGGTCGCCCGGTGCGCATGACAGGCGATGCCCTCGGCCCCGGGGTGCAGGACGCGATAAACAAGCTCCGCCCCGGTGACCTGATCCTCCTCGAGAACCTGCGCTTCCACGCCGGCGAGGAGGCGAACGATCCGGCCTATGCCGAGGCGCTGGCCGGGTTCGCCGACCTGTACGTGGACGACGCGTTCGGCTCCGCCCATCGGGCCCACGCCTCGACCGAGGGCATCACCCATTTCCTGCCCGCTGTCGCCGGCATCCTCCTCGAGCGCGAGGTCAATGCCCTGTCGCGGCTGCTCAATAAGCCGCCCCGCCCATTCCACACGGTCATCGGCGGGGCGAAGATCTCCGACAAGCTCGACGTCCTCCGCGTCCTCGTCGGCCGCTGCCAGGCGATCCTGGTCGGCGGCGGGATGGCGAACACGTTCCTCGCCGCCAGGGGGCTCGAGATGGGCAAGAGCCTGGTCGAGACCGAACAGCTCGAAAACGCGTCCGCGATCATGGCCGAGGCCCGCCGGCGGCGGATGCGGCTCATTCTGCCCACTGACGTGCTCGTCGCCGCCCAGGTCCACCATCGGGCGCCTCGCGAGGTCGTATCCGTCAACGCGGTGCCAAAGGACTGGATGGTGGTCGACATCGGTCCCCACACCGTGGCCAAGTATCGCCAGGCGCTCCAGGCGGCTAAGACCATCTTCTGGAATGGACCGATGGGAATCTTCGAGGTTGCCCCGTTCGCCGAGGGCACGAACGAGATTGCCCGGGCCATTGCCGAGCGAACGGCCAAGGGCGTGATCACGGTGGTGGGCGGTGGCGACTCGGTCGCCGCGGTTCAGCAGCTCGGGCTCAGCGAGCAGATGAGCCACGTGAGCACCGGCGGCGGGGCGTCGCTCGAGTTCGTCGAGGGACGGACCCTGCCCGGCGTCACCGCGCTCTTGGACCGGGCATGACCGATCGCGCTATCCGGCGCGTTCACGCCCGCGAAATCCTCGACTCGCGGGGCAACCCGACCGTCGAGGTGGAGGTCACCCTTGAAGGTGGCGTCACGGGGCGAGCGGCCGTTCCGAGCGGGGCAAGCACCGGGACCCACGAGGCCGTCGAGCTCCGCGACGGCGATGCCTCGCGATTCGGGGGCAAGGGCGTGCTGCGGGCCGTGGCGAATGTCCGGGGCGAGATCGCGGGCGCCGTCACCGGACGCGATGCCACCGACCAGGCGGGCCTCGACCAGGCGCTGATCGATCTCGACGGGACGCCGAACAAGGCCCGGCTCGGCGCGAATGCGGTGCTCGGAGTCTCGCTGGCCACCGCCCACGCCGCCGCGGTCGCCACCGGCCAGCCGTTGTATCGCTATCTCGGCGGGGAGCGGGCGGCGACCCTGCCGGTGCCGATGGTGAACATCCTCAACGGTGGACGTCATGCCGCCGGTGGGACCGACTTCCAGGAGTTCATGGTCATCCCGCTGGGGGCGGCCACCTTCAGCCAGGGCATCCGCTGGACGGCCGAGATCTTCCACGCGCTCGGCGCACTGCTTCAC
>DASYGU010000096.1:0-5296 GCA_035999355.1 Candidatus Limnocylindria bacterium
CCCGGGCTCCGGCTCCCGAGCCGCAGCCCGACGTCGACCTCGCGGCCGAGATGGCCGAGACGGCCGAGGAGGCCTCGGCAGGCCAGACCGATGAAACGGCACCGACCGCGGACGCCGACCTGGCCGAGGCCGGCGGGCTGACCCCGGTCATGGCCGACGAGGCCACGGCTCCGGCCGACGGCCGACCGCGAAGCCGTGGCCGAGGGCGGGATGGTGGATCGGGCCGCGGATCACGCGAGAGCCGCCCACCCCGCTCCGACGAGCCGCGCAACGGCGACCGGCCGGAGCCTCGGCCGTTCGTTCCCGCCAAGCCGATGGACGAGCTCTCCGAGTCGGAGCGCGCGACCGTCGACGAGGCGAAGTCGGTCCTCGAGGAGCTGCTCCGCCTGATGGAGCTTCCGGGCACGGTCGAGGTCGCGCTCGGCACCGAGGCCGCCAAGCTGAACGTCGTCGGTGACGACCTCGGCATCCTGATCGGCCGCCGGGGCGAGAAGCTGGCGAGCCTCCAGCACATCGTCAACCTGATCGTGGCCCGTCGCGAGGGCCAGCTGAACCGGATCATGATCGACGTCGAGAATTACCGAGGTCGACGAGAGGATCAGCTCCGCGATGTCGCCGATCGCGCCGCCAAGCGTGTCTCGCAGAGCGGGAAGATCATCCAGCTCGAGGCCATGCCCGCCATGGAGCGGCGCATCGTCCACCTCGCGCTCGCCGAGCACGACACGGTGCGCACCCAGAGCGTCGGCGTCGAACCGAACCGGCGGGTCGTGATCCTTCCCGCCAACAAGGTCAACTAGCCGGGCCATGGCGCCGGCCACGGGGCCGGTCCGCGCGTTCGGACGCCTCGGCCCGGAGGGGCCGTGGGTGGGATTCGAGTCGACCCCGACGGGGTATCAGCTCGTCGTCGGCCGCACCGACGGCGCGATCCTCTCCGATCGCGACCTGGGACCGGAGGGGACTCGCGACGCCCTGGTCGCGGGTGCGATCGGGTTCTACCTCTCCACCCTCGACGATCCTCCGGTCGAGCTCGAGGCCACCCAGGCCGACCTGGGCACGCTGATCCGGTCCCTCATCCAGGCCGATCCGGAGGGTGCCTGGGCCCACGAGGCCGAGGAGGCCCTGGACTCGATCGACGATGGGCTGCCCGGGGACGCGGTTGCCCTCCGCCTGCAGCGCCTGCTGCCGGCCGGAACTGATCCGTTCGAGCTCCTGCGCCGGCGAGCGGACGGCCCGCCGGCGCGCTGAACGCCCCCTAGGCGGCGGGCGGAGCGGGTGGCGCGGGTGGCGCCTCGGACGACGGCGCGGCGGGGGCGGTCCCCTTCTCCGACTGATAGGCCCGCCAGCCCGCGAACGCCATGACGATGGCGGCGACCAGGCCGATGATGAACTGGATCGAGTCGAAGATGAGGATTGGCGGAGTGAGGATGTAGCCCATGTACTGGAGGGTCACCGCCGCCCAGATGAGCGCCGCGATGGCACCGAGTCCCAGCAGGAGCGTGCCGCGAGTCATCGGCAGCTTGGCCGTCGGGGCCACCCGTGCCTGGAAGACGATGAACAGGACGCCGGCGCCGGCCAGGATGGGCAGGAACATCAGGACGCCCCATGAATTGGCGACGCTGATGACGCCGGTGATGACGACGATCACGGCGGCAATGGCAGCCATCCGATCGTTCGCGTTCAGGGCGGAGAACATGGGCGATCACCTCGAACGGGGTTGATGGGCGGCACGAATCCGCGCGCCGCGGAACGGTACCGCGCAGGGCATCGGTCTATCAAGACCGAAAACGAAGGAAATGGTGGAGATGGGGGAGAATCGAACTCCCCGTCCAGGACTGAGTTACCGGGTCTCACTACGAGCGTGTCCGGCTTACTTGGGTTTCGGGCCGGGGGCCCCCAACCGGCGGGGTGCTCCTCGTCCTATCCGGCCGCCTCTCGGCTCTTTGTCACCGCTCACCGGAGTCGGCGGTGCCGCATCTCCCCTGATGACATCTTCGCCGCCCGGGGAGAGGGGACGGCGTCGATGCTCACTGACTAGGCAGCGAGAGCAAACTGACGGTTGCCAGTTGCGGCTTGCCCGCGGTTTTACGAGGCCATGCGGGCGACCTCGGCTCGCGATTCCCGGTTCCTGGGCCCTGTCGAAACCTGACATCCCCACGGAACGCCGGCGGTGGACCGGCCGATCAAGGATACCAAACGGCCCATCCGATCTCGATCGGGCCGGTTGGTCAGAGCTTGACCCGGACCTTTGTCTCCCGCTCCAGCTGGCGTCTCGCGTCGCGCTCGGCAATGAGCCGGCGCTTGTCGTATGCCTTGCGCCCACGCCCGAGCCCGATCTCGAGCTTGGCCAGGCCGTCGCGGATGTAGAGGCGGAGCGGGATGAGCGTGTAGCCCTTGGTCTGGGTCTTGCCCAGCAGCTCGGCGATCTGGCGTCGGTGGAGGAGGAGCTTCCGCGTCCGCGTCGGCTCGTGGTTGAACTGGTTGGCCTGCTCGTACGGCGCGATGTGGGCCCCGATCAGCCATGCCTCGCCCTTCTCGATGCGCGCGTAGGCCTCGGCCAGGTTCGCGCGACCCGCCCGGATGCTCTTGATCTCTGACCCGGTCAGCACCAGCCCAGCCTCGACCGTCTCTTCGACGTTGTAGTCGTGGCGGGCGCGACGGTTCAGGGCGACGGTGTGTTCGTCGGACATCAGTTGGTCACGTCAGATGGAAAGAGCCGGCCTCGCGGCCGGCTCTTCTTCGCTACCACGCGAAGGCTGTGTCAGTGCACCGCCTCGGTGGTGGCGCGCTTGGAACTATCCATCTGCACACCACCTCCTTTCGTGGCCGCGGATGCTAGCACGCGGCGAACGCGGCCCACAAGCCGGCTTCGGGCACCCACCCCACGCCGCGCCCGGCGACCGGGATGGCGGCCGCGCCGTCCCCATCGGTCTGGACATGGGCACTGGGGTCGGCGCCGTCGGCGACGGTGGCCAGGTAGGCCAGCGCCTGGTCAAGGACCGGATCCTCTCCGGCCGGGGTGTCCTCCGGCACCTCGGCCGTGATGTCGGGCTGGACGCCGTCAGGCGCCACGCTGTTGTGGTCCGGGGTGAACCAGCGCGAGATCGTGATCCGGACCCCGCCGCCGTTCACCAGCTCGTCCCAGATCTGGACCGTGTTCTTGCCGAACGTGGGCTCCCCGATGAGGGTGGCCCGGTCCGTTTCGTCGAGGGCGGCGGCCACGATCTCGGACGCCGAAGCGGAGCCGCCATTGATAAGGACCACCACGTCGATCGCCGGGTCGGTCGCCTGGCCGTCACCGGTGGCCTCCCATTCGATGGTGTCCTCGCCCGAGGACTCCTGGGTGAACAGGAGGCCCTCGTCGACGAACTCCGACGCGATGTCCCGGGCGGCGGTGATGTAGCCGCCGGGGTTGTCGCGCAGGTCGAACACGATCTGCTCGGCGCCCTGGTCGAGGAGCTGGCCCAGATGCTCGGCGAACTGCTCCGCCGAGTTGGCGCTGAAGCCGTGGAGTGCGATGTAGCCGACAGTGTCGTTGAGCATCTCGCTCTCGACCTCGACCACCACGATCTCGGCTCGCGTGATGGTCACGTCGAAGACCTCGCCGTCGCGTTCAACGGTCAGGGTCACGTCCGTCCCGTCGGGGCCACGGACCTTCGTGACCTCGTCCTGGACCGTGCTCCCTTCCACGCTCTCGCCATCGACGGCACGGATGATGTCGCCGGACTGGATGCCGGCCGCCTCGGCCGGCGAGCCCTCGATCGGCGCGACCACGACCAGCACGCAGGTCTCGGACAGAGTCGGGCAGGCCTCGAGATCACCCGCGTTCTCGGTGTTCTCGATCGCGAGCTCGGCACCGATGCCGGTGAACGTGCCCTGCAGGTCGCCCAGCGAGTTTTGGAACTCCTCGGCACTCATGTAGCCGCTGTACGGATCGGCCACGCCGTACTGGAACATGCCCTCCAGGGCGCCCTCCACCAGCTTGTCGTCGTCGAGCTGGTCGACGTACTCCTGGTGGAGCTGGTCGTAGGCCTCGCAGAAGGCGGCGAAGGCCTCGCTGGGCGCCGTGCAGGACGAAGTGCCGGCGACGCCGCCCCCGCTGGCGGCCAGGTAGCCGCCGATGAACAGGGTGGTGCCGACCAGGGCTGCCAGGGCAAAGACCGCCGCGTAGCGGATGGTCCGGCCGGTCGTCGACCGGTTCGTGTCCTGGACGGGGGCCGTGGTCGGGATGGGCTGAGGATCAGATTCGGGCGGGCCCGAAGGTTCGGGCAAGCCCGAAGGGGGGTTGTCATCCATAGTGGGGACGGAGAGTAGCACCGGTCCGGTCAAGGCCCGGTATTGGCCAGATGCCGTTCTCGTAACCGATGGTCGCGGAACCGGTCGAGGTCAGGCTCCAGCCGCGAGGTGGGCGCGGACGCTGATCCAGCTGCCGAGGGTGCCGACCACGAGCCCGACCGACAGGATGAGCACCGCAACGAACGTATAGAACTGCGCGCCCACGGCGGTGGGCATCTGGAAGATCTCGATCAGGAGCGGCTGGATCGGGCTCCACACCAGCGCCACCAGCAGGACCGTGACGAACGCGCCCAGCAGCCCGCAGAGCATGCCCTCCACGATGAACGGCCAGCGGATGAACGCGTCGCTGGCGCCGACGAGCCGCATGATCTCGATCTCGCGGCTTCGCGAGAAGACCGCGATCCGGATCGTGTTCACGATCATGAACACCACCGTCAGCCCGACCAGAATCATGGCCGACAGGCCGGCCAGGCGCACGATGTTCGTCACCCCCAGCAGCTTGTCGTACTGCTCCTGGCGAGTCGTAATGGTTTCGATCTCCTCGCGCTCGCCGAGCGCGGCGGCGACCGGTCGTGCCGCGGACGGATCGGTCAGCGCAATCTCGATGCTGCTGTACAGGCTGATATCGGCGCCACCGGTGTCGAGGGTCTGACCCCGGTCGGCGTACTCTGCCTCGAGCCGCTGCATGGCGGTCTCGGGCGAGATGTATTCCACCGTCGCCACGCCCGGGATCGCGCTTACCTCGCTCACCAGCTGATCGATCGCCGCCGGCTCCAGGTCATCCACCAGTCGGGCGGTGACCCCGACCTTGCTCTCGATGTAGGCCAGGCCGGAGTTCAGGCCGCCGAGCACGATCACCAGTCCCGAGAGCAGCACGAGCATGAGGATCACGGTCGCGGTGGCGGCCAGCGACATCATCCGGTTGCGCCAGAAGCCCTGGCCGGCCCGAACCAGGGTGAAACCCAGGAACCTCAGGAACGACATGTCGCGCGCATCCTACCGG
>DASYGU010000144.1:0-4145 GCA_035999355.1 Candidatus Limnocylindria bacterium
GGAGCGAATCCGCTCCACGACGACCAGCTGCCCCCGAACAGCCGGGACCGACTGTGGTCCCAAATTCAGGAGGCACGCATGTCCAACAACCTTCCACAGACCGATTCCGGTCATACCCGCTTTGCCCGCTGGACGATTGCCGCCTCCGGCGCGGCCCTCGTCGCGGTGGTCGCGGCGGCACTCACCATTGGCGGAACCGCCGCGCCGCCCCAAACGGGCAACGAAGGCACTGGTGGTGGAGGCGGCATCATGATGTGCCTGGCCTTCACCATCGAGGATCTCCAGGCCCGCGACTTCGCGTTCGACGGGACCGTCACCGCGGTCAGCGGCAACCTGGCCACGTTCACCGTGAACGACGGCTTCTGGGGTGCCGAGGACGGCGCGTCGGTGACGCTCCAGGCCGACCTCATGACCGGCGAACCGCAGCAGGTTGCGCTCGAGGGCGGACCGCTCCTCGAAGTGGGCAGCCGCTACCTCGTGTCCGGCGACGACGACATCGCGTGGTCCTGCGGCTACACCCAGGTCTACGACGAGGCCACCGCCGCCGAGTGGGCCGCGGCCGCGCCCTGACGGCGAGCCTCTGAATCGTCGAGCCCCGAGCGCCGGCGGCGGAGCGGGATCGGGAAACCTGCTTCAGCCGCCGGCGCGTTCCACGTAGGTGGCGAGCACCGGATCCCAGCCCACCGTGTAGCCGCGGAACGATTCCTCGGCGTCCTCGCCATGGACCTTCCAGCCGCGGTGCTCGAGCTCGACCCGGGTCGTGCTCGGGCCGTCGGCGTGGAAGCGGACCGTCAGCTGGGTGGCGAGCTCCGCGCCGTAACCGGGATGCCAGGTTGACGAGAACGTCTCCGGCGCATCCCAGGCGGTGATCGTCCCCCACGTCACCTTCCCGTCGGGGCTCTCCTCGTAGATCTCCCCGCCGACCCGATCGTCCATCCCCGCGCGGGCCACCTCCCCGGCGACCGAGTGGGTGAGTGTCGGCCACCACGTCCCGATCCCCTCGGTGAACAGCCGGAACGCGTCGCGTTGGGAAAGCCGCACCGTGAGGGTCTTGCGGATGACGAGGTCGTCGTCGCGTGTCGCATCGTCCATTGCCGAAATCTCGGTCGCCATGGTCATTCCTCCGCTAGTTGTTCGGCCGCGGCCCGGAATCCCTCGAGCGCGCGGCCCCAGAACTCATCCATCCATGCCCGCAGGGCGCCGACGCCCTCCGGGCTGACCGCGTAGACGCGGCGCGTACCCCGCGATCGGACCGTCACCAGCCCCGCCCCGACCAGCACCCGGAGATGCTGCGAGACGGCGGGCCGAGTGACCGGCATGCCATCGGCGATCTGGTTGACCGCCAGCGGCCCGCCGAGCAGTCGCTCGAAGACCCGGCGCCGGGTGGGATCCCCCAGCGCACCCAGGGCATCGAGCGCCGATGGCAGGGCAACGCCATCGGTCGAGCCGGATCGGGGTCGGGATCGGGATCGGTTAGCCACCACTAACCGTTAGTATGTACTTACCGATGCTTCCTGTCAAGCCCACCCGAGCCGGACAACGGCCGACCTGCCGCCTATCATCGGCAGGCGATGACGCGCTTCGGGCAAAGCCTGCGTGAGAACCTCGGCGCCCTCGAGGAACGGAACTTCCGGCTCCTGTGGCTGGGCCAGACGGGCTCCACGATCGGCGACGGCCTTTCGTTCGTGGCCATCGCCTTCGCCGTGCTCCAGATCGGCGGAACGGCGACGGACATCGGAATCGTGTTCGCGGCGTTCTTCCTGCCCAACGTGATCTTCCTGCTGGTCGGAGGGGTATGGGCCGATCGGTTGCCTCGCAACCTGGTGATGCTGACCAGCGACGGGGTGCGGGCCGTGGTCCAGATCGGCCTGGCCATCCTCATGTTCACGGGCAATGCCCAGGTCTGGCAGATCGTGATCGCGGTGGCGCTGCACGGAACGGCATCGGCCTTCTTCGTGCCCGCATCGGTTGGGCTCATGCCCCAGGTGCTCAGCCCGGGCCGGCTGCAGCAGGGAAACGCATTGATGGCCATTTCGCGCAGCGCCGCGTTCGTGATCGGCCCGGCGGTTTCGGGCCTGCTGGTTGCGGCCGGAGGACCTGGGGTCGTCTTCGCGGTCGATGCGGTGACCTACCTGTTCTCGATCGTCACCCTCGCCATGCTCCGGGTCCCCAAGGCGGTGACCGCCGTCGTGCGGGAATCGTTCGTCTCCGAGCTGGCGCACGGCTGGCGGGAGGTCCGGTCGCGGGACTGGCTGATCGGTTCGCTGGTCGTGTTCGGAGTCTCGAACATGGCAATGGGCGCGTTCATGGTGCTGGGGCCGGTGATATTCGAGCGCGAGCTGGGAGGGGCCGCGGCGTGGGGCGTGGTCATGACCGCGGGCGCGCTCGGCGCCCTGCTTGGAGGGGCGGTGGCCCTCCGCTGGAAGCCCCTCCGTCCGCTGGCGGTGGGCTTCGCCCTCATGCTCATCGGGGCATCCCGCGCGCTCTCGCTCATCCCGCCCTTGCCGGTCCTGGTGATCGCCCTCTCCGCCCTGGCGACGGCCGTTGCCATCCAGATCTCGAACACCCTGTGGGAGACCGTCCTCCAGCAGCGGATCCCGCAGGCGTCGCTGTCGCGGGTGTCCTCGTACGACTGGATGGTGTCGCTCGCCTTCCAGCCGATCGCGTTCGTCGTGATCGGGCCGCTGGCCGACACGATCGGCGAGGTCCAGACCCTGTTCATTTCGGCCAGCATTGGGCTGGCGGCCAACCTGGTGGCGCTCATGGTGCCGAGCATCCGCAACATGCGCCGTCTCGACACGGATGAAGCTGCCGAGCCGTCTGGGGAGCTGTCCCAGCCGGCGAGCACCGGCAACCCCGTTCCCTGACCTGTAACCCTCATATCGAAGGAGTCGCCATGACCTGGGAGCAGGCCGCAGACGTCGCAAACCCCGTCTTGAAGTGTCCGCTGTGCGGCGGCCTCGAGTTCGACGAAGAGCAGGGCCGGCTGGATTCACGCTGGGGCATCACCAGCCACAAGCTGGTCCTCCGCATCTGCACCAACTGCGGGCTTGTCCTCCAGTTCTTCGCCGGCCGCGGGATCTTCGATTTCGATTGATCCGGCGGTGGCCTGCAGCGACAGGCGGCGTGAGTAGACTGAGGACATGTTCTCCTTCCTGAGCGGTCGCAAGTCGACCATGCCTGATCCCGCCAAGGCCCTCCCGGGCCGCGGTACCGCCCTCCCCACTGCCGAGCGCCACCGCATCAGCGGCCAGCCACTGAAGGGGCCGTACCCCGAGGGTTCCGAGATCGCGGACTTCGCGGCCGGCTGCTTCTGGGGCGTCGAGAAGACGTTCTGGAACGTGCCCGGCGTGATCGTGACCGCCGTCGGCTACCAGGGCGGGTACACCCCGAACCCGACCTACGAAGAGGTGTGCTCCGGCGAGACAGGCCACGCGGAGGCCGTGCGGGTGGTCTTCGACCCCAGCCGGGTCAGCTACGAACAGCTCCTGAAGGTCTTCTGGGAGGAGCACGACCCGACGCAGGGCATGCGCCAGGGAAACGATACGGGGACCTCGTATCGGTCAGCCATCTACACCCATGGCGATGCGCAGCGGGTGGCGGCGGAGGCATCGCGCGACATGTACGGGGCCGAGCTGCGCAAGGCGGGCTATGGACCGATCACGACCGAGATCCAGGAGGCGGGCCCGTTCTACTTTGCCGAGGACTACCACCAGCAGTACCTCGACCGGAACCCGAACGGCTACTGCCCCGTGCACTCGACCGGCGTGCTCCTGCCCGGCGAGGCCGTGGAGCAGCTGGAGCAGGTCTAGGACCACGCGGGCGACTAACCCGCCCGAATCTCCCTGACGTTGTCGACCAGGGTCATGAGCGCGACTCCGAGCACGGCCAAGATGACCAGCTCTCCGGCGTAGTCCACGGCCAACACCACCGCGCCGACCAGGGCCAGGACCAACGCGACGCGGAGGAGCAGGTTGATCAGCTGGCGGCGGAATGCGGCCTCGAGGACGAAGTACCCGCCAAACGCGAGCAGGACCACCGCCCACACCGGGAGATCGGTCAACACCAGGAGCGCAATTAGCGCGATGAGGCCAACGCTGACGCTGATGGCCGACCAGATCTCGACGACCCGCCCATAGTTCAGA